>JABSPG010000658.1 GCA_013214445.1 Ekhidna sp.
AGAGCTCTGTAGGGGGTAGCCGATGGGCTGGTTTGATCATCAACTTGGTTTAGAAAATAACCTACTCTCGGATCATCAATCCTGGGCTGATAGTCATTCTCTGGGACCTCCATAAGCGTGTAGAACATTTCGATTGTGACGTAGCGTGCATCTGTCACTGCATCTCCACCATAGTTTCGTGGTGAGCTATTGTCGTATGCGTACTGAACCGCCATGTTTAGGTTCTCGGGGTAATTTTTGATGGACAAAATTTTTGTCTTGTCTTTGCTAGCACTGCCCAGCTTAAATGCTCTTGGATTACTAGAGCCGGAGGACTTTACCTGAGTGAGCGTTTCTTTGACAAAGAGGTTGTCTGCGTCTATTAGGTAGACGCCATTGTCTTCTACCTTGATTTCCTCACTGGCCATTATGGCCTTACTGATATTCGCATCTGCAGCGCGTATTAAGGCACTATTTTTATCGAAGTAGAAACTGGTGTTTACTTTTTCAAACTCCAGTCGATTGAAGTATTTGTTGATCTTGAAGATGAACTCTCCGTCATATGCGCCTCTGAATGCGCCTGCCTCCAGCACACCATCCTTGACTTGGCCAAAGTAGATGAACTCTTTGTTTAGCTGATCCTCACGGATCGCCATCTTTATTTTACCATTTGTACTGTCCTGATAGATCGTGAATAGACCTTCCATTTTGGTGTGCTTTTTAGTTGCACTTTCAATGGTTTTCTTCTCTTCTTTTTTTTGTTCTACAGGGTCAGGATCGCCTTTTTTCTTCTTCTTTTTCTTCTGCGCTTCTACAGGCATAGCCAATAGAACTGATAGGCTAAGTGCTAGCAGCAAGCCTTTTCTGGGTTTTAGCATATTACTTTAGGTTAAAAATTCTCTACAAGTTACTGCAGCTCAGTCTAAGGATACCCACCTGTTGTATAAAGGGTACTTTTAGCATATGATCGGATTCAAAATAATTTGTTTACTTCAACCCGAGGGGTTATGTCAAATAGGTCTAAGCTAATCCTCGTTGATAAGCCTTTGGAGAGATTCCATGGATCTTTTTGAATGTCCGATTGAAGTATGAGGGATTGCTAAAACCGCAGGATAAGAATACTTCTTTGAGTGTGACATGAGGATCACTAAGCATAGCAGTGGCCCGTTTAATTCGAGTTTGATTGATGAAATGAATGGGCGACATACCAATTTCGTTCTTAAATACTCGGTGAAAATTAGGTTCACTCATGTTGGCTTTTTCTGCCAATTTGGACACTGTGAGCGCTTCATGCAAATGATCTTTGATGAACTGAATGACGAAAGCCATTCGATTGGCATTGTTAATCTTCAGTAAGGTGTTGTGATAGGTATCCAGGTTTTCTGTCTGCTTTATCCGGATGATGAGTTCACGCATCATTAGTTCGATGAATGTTTCTTTGCTTGGATGATCCTCCATAAACACAAAAATCAGTCTTTGAATGAGCTGGTGTATCGCATGATCATTGGTGAAAGTAAAATTATCATTGCTCATATCCCATACAGCTTGATCTGCCTTGGGCATAGATTCATTCATGTTATCCAGGATGTTTCGGATAAGATCCCTGTCAATTTGCATCGCAAGGCATCTCGTCGGCCTCTCTTTCTCGGCTTCTGGAAAGTCGATACACATGATTTCGTCTGCAGGTAAGCACAAGGATTCTCCCGGTAGGAAGTTAAAAGGTGTCCGATCTCTTAAGTGCATTACTTTTTTGCCCTCCAACATACTGGCTAAGACAGGTTGCGAGAATTGGAGCATGACCTGTTCGGCGTAGTGGTGTGTCTCATAGACATTTAGCTCAGCATTGCTGATGGTATAAGAGGTTTTGTTTTCAACAAGTTGTTCGAGCCTGCGACTATTGAAAAAGTGATTGGGAAGTTGCATGTGCCAGTATCAAAGTAGTAGTATGAGTAGTGTGATTTAGTGTAAGATGTACAAGTTGATAGAAATGTTCAGGTTATTGATTGAATTGTTCAAGATTTGAAATTTCACAAAAAATACATTTACAGATACAATATTTTGAAAAACTCTGCAATTAGCAAGTTTTTATTACACTATTCACAAATAAACAAATACTACTATGAGTGAAATTTTAGCTACAACCCAAGCAGCAATTGAAAAACCAAAGTTTAAGGATCAGTACGATAATTACATTGGAGGAAAATGGGTAGCTCCGGTCGGAGGGGAATACTTTGAAAATGTCTCCCCAGTCGATGGCAATAGTTTTACAAAGATTCCTAGATCAACTGAAGCGGATGTAGAACTAGCGCTCGATGCAGCTTGGGAAGGATTTAAGGCATGGAAAAAGGCATCTGTGACAGAACGCAGCAACTTATTGCTGAAGATTGCAGATATCATGGAAGCAAATCTTGAAACCTTGGCAAGGGCTGAAACATGGGATAATGGTAAGGCAATTCGAGAGACCAGAGCTGCAGATCTTCCTCTAGCGATCGATCATTTTCGGTATTTCGCAGGGGTAATTCGTGCGGAGGAAGGAACCGCAAGTGAGCTGGATGAGAATACCCTTTCCAT
>JABSPG010000066.1 GCA_013214445.1 Ekhidna sp.
AGGACCTCCTGAATGCGGATTATGCAAAGGTTAGATTTACACTAGTTTCCGAACCCATTCAAGGTGACGTTTATGTAGCAGGAAGATATAATAACTGGAACCTATCTGACGTCAACAGAATGCGTTACACAACACAAGGTGGTGTAGGCAGATACGAAACCTCAATACCGCTGAAACAGGGCTATTACGAATATATGTACGTAGTTGATAACAGCACACTTCCTTCTTACTATTACGAAGGGAGCCACTTTCAAGCTGAGAATGAGTATGAAATCCTTGTATACTATAGAATGCCTGGTAACGTCAATGATGAACTCATCGGCTACAAAAAGTTTCGTTCGATAGAACGCTAATTACACGTTGAAACGAAAATGCATCACATCACCATCTTGAACAATATATTCTTTCCCTTCTATCGATAACCTTCCAGCTTCCCTGCACCCTGCCTCCGTTTTATATTGCTGATAATCGGGGATTTTAATAACCTCCGCTTTGATGAAGCCTTTTTCAAAATCTGTATGAATCACTCCAGCAGCTTGTGGAGCCTTCCAACCTTGCTTGATCGTCCATGCACGCACTTCAGTTTCACCCGCGGTGAAATAAGTAATCAAATCCAGTAACGCATAAGAAGCCTTTATCAATCGGTTAAGACCCGATTCCTTCAAACCGTACTCTTCTAGAAACATCTGCTTCTCCTCAGGATCTTCAAACTCAGCAATTTGCTCTTCTAATCCAGCAGAAACCAATATCAACTGTGCGTCTTCATTCTTTATGTTTTCCGCCAACTTCTCACTCCATTCATTTCCATCATTAATGGATTCTTCGTCAACATTTGCCACATAAATTATTGGCTTATCAGTTAAAAGTTGTAGCGGCTTGATCCAGGCTCTTTGTTCCTTGTCCATGTCAAGGGAGCGTGCGTTTTGGCCACTTTCTAAGTGAGATTTAAATTGAGTCAATACTTCATATTCTGCCTTTGCCTCTTTATCTCCTGACTTAGCAATCTTCTGAACCCGTTCAATCCGTTTATCGATTGATTCTAAATCTTTGAGCTGTAGCTCAGTATCTATAACCTCTTTATCTTCAACTGGATCGACCTTGCCGGACACATGGACAATGTTATCATTATCAAAACAGCGAATCACATGGACAATTGCATCCACTTCTCTGATATTTGCAAGGAACTGATTCCCAAGACCTTCTCCTTTGCTCGCACCCTTAACCAGCCCTGCGATATCCACAAATTCGATCACGGTAGGGAGTACTTTTTTGGGATTCACCAGATCAGTTAAAATCTGCAACCTTTCGTCAGGAACAGTGATTACTCCTAAATTAGGCTCTATGGTACAAAAGGGGAAGTTAGCCGCCTCAGCTTTAGCATTAGACAGTGCATTGAACAAAGTAGATTTACCCACATTAGGCAACCCAACGATTCCACATTGAAGACCCATGTCAAATTTGTTAGTTTTTAATCCTGTATTTCGGAGCGCAAAAATACATAAAAAAAACCCTGACGATAACGCCAGGGCTTCCTCTCTTCATACTTATTTAAAAGTTATCTTAATCCCACTTTAGTTCTGAATCAGAATCAGAAACACCTGCATTTGCAACTTCGTGGCTCTCTTCATGCTCTCTGTCAAATTGATCGAAATCAACATCAGGCATCAATTCGTCCTTCACATGGTTGACCGTAGTATTCAACGCTGCGACGAATTTATTAAAATCTTCTTTATATAAGAATATTTTATGCTTTTCGTAGAAAAAACCATCATCACGAGGCTTCCTTTTGCTTTCGGTGATCGTTAAGTAGTAGTCATTTGACCGAGTCGCTTTGACATCAAAAAAGTAAGTACGCTTGCCCGCCTTTACTCTCTCTGAATAGATCTCCTCTCTTCCTTTTTCGTTATTATCTTCCACTTGGTAAAATTTGTGTTAGGTGTAAGTTTTTACTAAAATCGGGCTAAATATAGTGCTTTATGTTTCTTAACTGCAAGACAATTAATAGATAACACTTGATTAAAAGGTATGACAGCAAACATTTCGGAGATTAATCAGTTTGGCAACCTTGGCTTGATCGCTAAGCAATTGGTAGATGGCTTTATTACTGGCTTACACAAATCACCATACCATGGCTTTTCGGTGGAGTTTGCTGAGCATAAGTTGTATAATAGTGGCGAGAGCACCAGGCACATTGACTGGAAGGTATATGCAAGAACAGACAGGCTCTACACTAAGCAGTACGAAGAAGAGACAAACCTCAGGTGTAGAATCTTAGTGGATAACTCTGCCTCTATGCACTATCCTAGCCCGGGTAAGGATAAGCTTAAGTTTAGCGTGTTTGCTGCAGCCTCGCTATCCTATTTGCTCTCAAAGCAACGAGATGTGGTAGGTCTGTCCATTTTTTCGGACGAGATAGAAAAAGAAACTGAGCTAAGAAGTACCACAGCTCACCTGAACAAGATTTTGACCACCCTATCTGAATTAGAAACTAGCACCCCCGGAAAAGGAACGAATATATCCAAAGTGCTACATGAGATCGCTGACAAAGCCCATAAGAGATCGCTAATAATCATCTTCTCTGATATGTTTCAAACTGGCGAAAATGAAGATCTGCTTGGCGCACTGCAGCACTTGAAACATAACAAACACGAAGTGATCGTTTTTCATGTATCAGACTATAGCACAGAATTGAACTTTGAATTTGACGACAGGCCTTACAAATTCATTGATTTGGAAACCAGTGAATCTATTAAGGTAAACCCACATGATATCAAAGAGACCTATCGGAACGAAATGTCAATTTTTTTCCACGATCTTAAAATCAAATGTGGTATGATGAAAATAGATTTCGTGCCAGTAAACACCAATGATTCATTCGATACCGTATTAGGTGCGTACCTGATCAAACGTAAAAAAATGCGTTGAAACTTTGTCAGTTATGCATTCGCAATTTTGAATGTCTCTCCAACTACTCGATCAAAGGTGCAACCACTCTTTCTTTGCAGTAAGTTCCTCCTCCGTTTCTACATAATCTGGATCTGGCACACAGCAATCTACTGGGCAAACTGCTGCACACTGTGGCTCTTCGTGAAAGCCGGTACACTCCGTACACTTATCAGGGACGATGTAATAAAATTCATCAGACACTGGCTCTTGGATTTCTTTTGCGTCTACTGTGGTGCCATCCTCCATCTCAATATCCTTAAGATCGGTACCATCAGCCCACTTCCACTCTACTCCACCCTCATAAATAGCCGTATTCGGACATTCGGGCTCGCATGCTCCGCAGTTGATACATTCGTCAGTGATCATTATAGCCATAGAAAACGCTCGTTTTATCTATTAATAAATGAAGGAACAAAATTAATCGCAATAAGTTTGCACCCCAACGGGCAAGGCCACAGAAATTCATTTTTATGCAAAAAAAAGAGCTCATTCAAGCATTTCATTCGGTCGGAGAAAAACTCCGAAAACTCAGTGAGGAAGAAATTAGTGAATTAGCCGCAAGAGCTAAACACAGTAATGGATGGTTTTCTCATGAAAGCGTTCAAAATGCCTTGGGCGGCATAGCTTTTATGCTGGACAAGGAAAAGCTAGAACAATGGGTTTCACATTACCGAGTCCCGACAGAAAATCCTAAAGTCGTGGGAGTCATTATGGCTGGAAATATTCCGCTAGTAGGGTTTCATGATTTGCTATCGGTACTCATATCTGGCCATTTTGCAGCCATTAAGCCAAGCTCAGATGATCAATTTCTTATAGAGCAACTGATTAGTTGGATCGTGGAAGCTGAACCTCGCCTAAAAAAGAACATTGAAAGAAGAGAAAAGCTAACTGAGGTGGATGCCGTCATAGCGACAGGAAGTGACAATACCGCACGCTATTTCGACTATTATTTCAGGCATATCCCTAACATCATCCGAAAGAACAGAACGTCTGTCGCTGTGCTAACTGGCAATGAAAGCGCAGAAGAACTAGCAGCGCTTGGAGCCGACATATTTAGCTACTACGGATTGGGATGTAGAAATGTCTCTAAGGTTTTCACACCTAAAGGGTTTGACTTAAGGAAGGTATTTCCACAATTTGACACCTATGCAGAAGTAGCAAATCACCACAAATACCGAAATAACTACGACTACCATAAGTCCATCTATCTAGTAAATAAGACCCCACACCTAGACACAGGATTTCTGTTGGTTACTTCTACTGACGAGATGGTCTCTCCTATTAGTGTGCTCTTTCATCAAGAATATGAATCGGAAGATCAACTAAAAGCTGTGCTAAAAGCTCAGGAAGAAAAGATCCAATGCGTAGTGGGCAAAAACCACACTCCTTTTGGCAAAGCTCAGCGTCCAGAGCTCTGGGACTATGCAGATGATGTGGATACGATGGCTTTTCTAACTGAATTGTAATTCACTATATATATGGTAACTAACCTGAGTAATCTAAAAGTGCTAGATGAATCTCAATAATATTCTCTTAGGCCTAATTATATTCTTAATCAGTCTAATGATGTTTATTCAAGATAAACCTCGATCTTGGAGAGAAATGAAAACGGGACCACCAAACCTTTCTAATCTCCGAATAAAGGAAGGATATTGGCTAGGCTTAATTGCAGGAGTGATTTTGATTCTGGATGGAATTTTTTCTTAACCATAACTAGATTATGGTAATATACTCAACGATACTAGAGGCATTCAAGCAGAAAACTCAAAATATAAGAATGCAGGATCAAAACAGACTTTTTCTTCGAAAACGGATTTAACCTTGACTTAGAGTAATAGTCAATTTAATTTCAGTTTCTAAACTTCGCCTCTGTGTATATCCCAAAAACAAATGAATTTACTGATCAATCGGAAGCAATTAAGTTCATGAAGGAATTCAGCTTCGCAACCATTGTTACTGTAAAAGACAATGTTCCCATTGCTACTCACCTACCTTTCATTGTAGAATCCAAAGAAGATCGACTTGTTCTGACCTCCCATTTTGCCAAAGCTAATGACCAGTGGGAGGATCTTAGGACACAAAGAATTCTGACAATCTTTACCGAGCCTCATGCGTACATTTCGCCAACGAACTATGAAAAGGAATTGAATGTGCCCACTTGGAATTACATCTCCGTTCATGCCTATGGATTAGGTGAATTAATCGATGATCCAAACGAAGTTTTTGAAGTCCTGGAAAAAACGATTCAACGGTATGAAAACTCATACATGTCACAGTGGAATGCTCTACCAGATGACTACAAACAAAAGATGAGCAAAGGCATCACCGCATTCGAAATTCATGTTGACGAACTACAGGCGAAGAAGAAACTAAGTCAAAACAAGACATTCAAAGAGCGTGAAAACATCGTAAAGTCACTTTCAAAAAGTAACCATTCAAATGAAAGACTCATTGCCAGTTATATGAATAAAGGACATATATAGTTCGCCCAGGTTAGTCTTACAGTTAATTTTGCCACAGCATGAAATCAACAACTTATTTCCTCATTCTAATCCTCTTAAGTAGCTGCGTTAGCCTAAAAAAGTCTACTGAAAATCAATTGATCGAAACAGGTATTGCCAGCTGGTACGGACCGGGCTTTCAAGGAAAAACGACATCCAATGGTGAAACTTTTGATACCAATGAATTTACCGCGGCGCACCGCACACTTCCTTTCAACAGTTTGGTATCGGTGGTAAACACGTCCAACAATAAATCGGTAACCGTAAGGATCAATGATCGTGGACCCTATGCAAAAGATCGAATCATCGATTTATCAAGAATTGCCGCCGAACGCTTAGAAATGATTGAGCAAGGTACTGCTCCTGTCCAACTGTACTTACGAGATAAACCAAAGGACTCCCTAGACGTGGAGGACCTAAAAAAACCTACCTATACGGTGCAAGTTGGATCTTTTGCTAATTACGAAAAAGCCAAGGCTAGGGCAGCCGAAATCAATGAAGGCTGGGTAAAGTCCGTCAAAGTAAACTGGAAGAAGGTATATCGTGTTTTTGTTGGCAAGTTTGACAATGTAGAGATGGCTTCTACTAAAAGGTCAGAGCTTGCAAAGCTAGGCGTTGACGGATTTGTCAAGCAAATCGAAAATTAAACCCAAACTTCGACTAACTCGATCTTTGGAAAACTGTTGAATAGACTTTGCAACTTATCTTTGCCGAACTTTTTTAGGAGTGATTTTAATAACCGTAGCAGTATTTAAGAAATGAACACATATTTAGATTATATCAAGGAAATAGAAGACCGAAAAGGCCAAGGACTTCACCCAAAACCGATTGAAGATGCTTCCTTACTAGATGAAGTTATTGCACAGATTAAAGAAGCTGGGCATGAACATCGAAAAGATTCGCTCCACTTCTTTATTTACAATACGCTACCAGGTACTACTAGCGCTGCAGGTGCAAAAGCGCAGTTTCTGAAAGAAATCATTCTTGGAGAGGTAGAAGTGGAAGAGATCAGTAATGACTTTGCATTTGAATTACTATCTCATATGAAGGGTGGACCTTCTGTTGCGGTTCTATTGGATCTTGCGCTTGGAGAAGATCAAGCAATCGCCACACAAGCTGCAGATGTGCTGAAGACTCAAGTTTTCTTGTACGATGCAGATACTGATAGACTGGCTGCAGCTCATCAAGAAGGAAATGCTATCGCAACGTCTATTTTGGAAAGCTATGCGAACGCAGAGTTTTTCACCAAGCTGCCTGAGGTAGACGAAAAATTTGAAATCGTCACGTTTATTGCTGGCGAAGGAGATATTTCTACGGACTTATTATCACCCGGAGCAGACGCTCATTCACGCTCAGATCGAGAGCTACACGGTCAGTGCATTTTTGAGCATAACAAAGAAATGCAGCAAGAATTGACTGCATTGAAAGAAAAGCACCCTAACAAACGAGTCATGCTAATCGCTGAAAAAGGAACCATGGGTGTGGGATCCTCAAGGATGTCCGGTGTAAATAACGTAGCGCTATGGACAGGTATTCAAGCTAGCCCATATGTACCATTTATCAATATCGCTCCAATTATTGCCGGAACAAATGGCATCTCACCGATTTTCTTAACTACTGTAGGTGTAACTGGAGGAATCGGAATAGACCTGAAAAATTGGGTGAAAAAGAAAGATGCTGAAGGCAACAATGTTGTTGATGCCGACGGAGAGCCAGTGCTAGAAGAAGCATACTCGGTAGCTACCGGAACAGTCTTGACTATCAACACGAAAGAAAAGAAACTATACAATGGAGATCAAGAGTTGATGGACATCTCTGCATCTCTTACTCCACAAAAGGTAGAATTCATAAAAGCGGGTGGCTCTTATGCAGTAGTCTTTGGTAAGAAGCTACAAACATTTGCCGCAAAGGCGCTGGGAATTGAAGCTCCTGTGGTATATGCTCCTTCCAAAGAGATCACAAAAGAAGGTCAAGGGTTAACCGCTGTTGAAAAAATCTTCAATAAGAACGCTGTTGGCAATACACCAGGAAAGACACTCCACTCAGGATCTGATGTTCGCGTAGAAGTCAACATTGTTGGATCACAAGATACTACTGGATTGATGACGGCTCAAGAACTTGAAGCGATGGCAGCTACAACCATCTCTCCAGTAGTCGATGGTGCTTATCAGTCTGGATGTCACACCGCATCCGTCTGGGACAGCAAGGCACAAGCCAATATCCCGAAGCTGATGCAATTTATGAATGACTTTGGTTTGATCACAGGCCGTGATCCGAAAGGTCAGTATCATGCGATGACAGATGTAATTCACAAGGTTCTAAACGACATCACCGTGGATGATTGGGCCGTAATCATCGGCGGAGACTCGCACACACGTATGTCAAAAGGAGTTGCATTTGGAGCAGACTCTGGTACTGTCGCCTTGGCGCTAGCTACAGGAGAAGCTACCATGCCAATACCTGAATCAGTGAAGGTGACCTTTAAGGGCGAGATGAAGCCTTACATGGATTTCCGAGATGTGGTTCATGCGACGCAAGCCCAGATGCTACACCAATATGATGGAGAAAATGTATTTCAAGGAAGGGTAATTGAAGTTCACATAGGGACCTTAACATCTGATCAGGCATTTACCTTCACAGACTGGACAGCAGAGATGAAGGCCAAAGCTTCGATCTGTATCTCAGAGGATGATACCTTAATTGAATCCTTAGAAATTGCCAAAGATCGTATTGAAATTATGATCCAAAAAGGAATGGATAACGAGAAGGGTGTACTTCAAGGATTGGTAGACATAGCAGACAAACGAATCGCCGAAATTAATTCTGGAGAAAGACCTCCACTAAGACCCGATGCTGACGCAAAGTACTACGCAGAGGTAGTGGTTGATCTGGATATTGTTGGTGAGCCAATGATTGCTGATCCAGATGTGAACAACATTGACGTTTCAAAGCGATACACACACGATACGATCAGACCACTCTCCTTCTATGGTGGGGAGAAAAAGGTAGATCTAGGATTCGTAGGTTCTTGCATGGTACACAAAGGAGACATGAAGATTCTTGCGCAGATGCTTAAGAACATTGAAAAGCAACAAGGTAAGGTAGAATTTCAAGCTCCGTTGGTGGTAGCTCCTCCTACTTACAACATTGTGGATGAAGGAGACTGGGAAGTACTACGTAAATATTCAGGTTTTGAGTTTGATGACGATGCACCAAAAGGTGCAGCCCGTACGAAATATGAAAATATTCTGTATCTGGAGCGACCTGGATGTAACCTTTGCATGGGTAATCAGGAAAAAGCTGAGCCAGGTGATACGGTAATGGCTACTTCCACTCGCTTATTCAAAGGTAGAGTAGTAAAAGATGGAGATGAGAAGAAAGGAGAATCACTGCTTTCATCTACACCTGTAGTGGTGTTGTCCACCATTCTAGGAAGAACACCAAAGATGGATGAGTACGAAGCAGCTGTCGACGGAATCAATCTTACGAAGTTTAGACCATCAAGTAAGCAGCTGGTAGGATAGTTCGGAAGTTTCAAAAATGAAGAATATTAAGCCCAAGTCAATGACTTGGGCTTTTGTGTTTATGAAAATGCAAGAATTAGCTATCTCATCGACACCTACTCATTCGCAGCTAAAGCAGCACCAATAATCCCTGCATGATTTCTGTTCGCAGCTGGCACTAGTTTAGTGTTTAAGTCAAAGTATTGACTGTATCGATCAAATTTCTTACTGACTCCTCCTCCCAAAATAAATAGGTCGGGATAAAATAATTCTTCCAACCGAAGAAAAACCTCGTTCAACCTTCCTGCCCATGTCTTCCAATCTAAATCCTCTTTTTCACGAACCGAATTTGCTGCATGATATTCTGCTTCTATCTGCTTGTTGACGATTACAAACCCGAATTCTGTATTTGGCAAGAGATGCTTATCGTAAAATAGTGCTGAACCCAGTCCAGTTCCAGCGGCTAACATAATAGTCACTCCTTTTGCATCTATTCCTGCACCGAATTTCATTTCAGCCAACCCTGCAGCATCTACATCATTGACCAAATGTGTAGGGCATCCCGTAGCTTTTTGAATCTCTTCCCCTGCATTTAACCCGATCCAAGATTTATCAATGTTACTAGCCGTACGAATTACATCATGAGCCACTACAGCAGGAAAGCCGCAACCAACCCTACCATGCCAATCAAAGTGATCGATTAATTCCTTCACAGTCTGCAATACAGCATCAGGAGTAGCAGGTTGAGGCGTAGGAATCCTAAACCTTTCAGTCAATAGCTTTCCTTCATTCGTGTCCACAACGGCACCCTTAATCCCTGTGCCTCCAATATCTACTCCAAGTACTTCCATATTCAAACATACTAATAATGCCCAATTCCAAAGAAAGGAGATCAGGAACTTAAAGACATGAATAATCCTTATCTTTTTACAATTGTTTAACCTTCTAAATACCAACGTTCATGCCTCAAGACTTTTTAGGAATAGAAAAGCAGCTATCCAGTCAACTTGGACAGCATAAGTACTTCAGTATCTTTGAGTTAGCACAGAAAGAGGCGGTTGTCAACTCCCTGCCATACTCCATACGAATTCTTCTTGAAAACGTAATCCGGAACTACGATGGTTTTGCAGTGACGGAAGAGCACATACAAACCGTCTTAAATTGGAAAGAAACTGCCGGTAAAAAAGACATTCCATATAGTCCAGCAAGGGTACTGATGCAAGACTTTACCGGTGTGCCTGCTGTAGTTGATATTGCTTCCATTCGTGCGGAGGTGGCAAGAAAAGGAAAAGATACAAGTAAGACCAATCCAGTAGTTCCTGCGGATATGGTGATTGATCACTCCGTAGTTGTAGACCATTTTGGTACAGCTCAATCTTATCAACAAAATGTCGATCTAGAATATGAACGAAACGAGGAACGATACAAATTGCTGAAATGGGGCCAACAAGCGTTTACAAATTTTAGTGTGGTCCCGCCAGGCATGGGTATATGTCATCAAGTTAATTTGGAATACCTGGCCCAAGGAGTTATTAATAGAGATGGGTATCTGTTTCCTGACACATTAGTAGGTACTGATTCTCATACGCCTATGGTGAATGGAATCGGCGTTCTTGGATGGGGTGTTGGCGGTATTGAAGCCGAAGCAGCCATGCTAGGTCAGCCAATTTACATGATCCTACCACAAGTAATAGGCTTGAAGATAACTGGTAAAATGAAAGAAGGAACCACTTCTACAGACCTGGTACTTACGATTACTCGGCTACTTAGAGATTATGGAGTAGTGGGGAAAATTGTGGAAGTTTTTGGGCCTGGTTTAGAAAACTTAGCGGTTACCGATCGTGCCACAATTTCAAACATGTCGCCCGAATTTGGTTGTACGGATACGCACTGGCCAATCGATCAGCGCACACTCGATTACATGAAAAATACCAGTAGGCCGGATGATCACATTGATATGGTAGAAGCTTATGCGAAAGCAAACATGCTTTGGAGAGATGATGAAGCCGAAATCGCATATACAGATGTCATTGAGCTAGATCTTGGGACAGTAGAGCCAACTATTTCAGGACCGAAAAGACCCCAAGACAAAATCCTCTTGAGAGAGGCGAAATCTACCATGGTAGAACTACTAAAGCAACAAGGAAGGGAATATATCGCGATTAGCGACCGTGTTTCCGATTGGGCCAACGAAGGTGGGCAGCCAGCCGCGACTGTTAGCAACAAGGATGGCATCCGAAGTGTAGATGTAGATATTGATGGACAAGCACATTGTCTATCAGATGCTTCCGTAGTTGTGGCAGCTATTACCTCTTGCACAAATACTTCCAATCCAAGTGTAATGATTGGGGCAGGCTTAGTGGCCAAAAAAGCCGTAGAGTTAGGTCTGGAGGTAAAGCCTTGGGTCAAAACATCCCTCGCACCAGGATCAAGAGTGGTTACAGAGTACCTTGAAAAATCCAATCTTCTCCCCTTCCTTGAAGATCTTAAGTTTTACACCGTAGGATACGGGTGTACTACCTGTATTGGAAACTCTGGGGATATGATTCCATCAGTTCAGAAAGCAGTTATAGAAAACGACCTGATCGTAAGCTCTGTCCTGTCCGGGAATAGAAACTTTGAAGCTCGGATTCACCCGAACATCAAGATGAACTTCCTGGCTTCTCCTATGCTGGTGGTAGCTTATGCGCTTGCCGGTCATACAGACTTTGACATGAACAATGAGCCCTTGGGCCAGACCAAGAACGGAAAAGATGTGTATCTCAGAGACATCTGGCCTTCTTCCGAAGAAATAGATCAAGTAATGACCAGCGTACTGAGTCCCGAAGATTACAAGAAAAACTACGAGACCATTTTTGACGGAGATGAAACTTGGAAAAACTTGCAAGCTCCTACAGGTAAAACATACGAATGGGATAACGCATCAACTTACATACAAGAAGCGCCATTCTTTAAGGACATCTCGGAAGAAGTCCCAGAACCATCCGATATCTCAGGAGCAAAGGTGCTCCTGCAACTTGGAGACATGGTGACGACAGACCACATTTCTCCCGCAGGTAAATTTTTGCCGGAACAACCAGCAGGTAAGTACCTCGTAGATCATTCAGTAGAAAAGAGAGATTTTAACTCTTATGGTTCCCGTAGAGGAAATCACAAAGTGATGATGCGAGGGACCTTTGCCAATGTCCGAATCAAAAACAAGTTAGCTTCTAGAGAAGGCGGATGGACCACTCATATGCCATCTGGTGAAGAAATGACCGTTTTTGATGCATCAATGAAGTATCAGAAAGAAGGCACACCGCTTGTAGTTATTGGCGGAAAAGAATATGGATCTGGTTCCTCCAGAGACTGGGCTGCCAAAGGAACCCTGCTGCTAGGTGTGAGG
>JABSPG010000659.1 GCA_013214445.1 Ekhidna sp.
CTTGTTCCTTTTAACCACTATCACCAGCCCCAAAACCAAGAATAAAGAACATGAGGCGATGTTTGCAATGATCATAAAGCGGATGCACTTAATTGAAAACCGCTCAAATATAGGATTCAATCACTGGTGCCTATTCATTTTTTCTAGTTTTGTTGCTTAACCAGTGCTCACTAGCTGACAGCATCCGGACGCTCTTGCATAGGAACTGATTTTAGCCCTTTTACAATAAGATATATTGGTAGTGTCAGCTGGATCAGTCCCATGGGGATCATCAGATTCGCGCTTATGCCATGTCCCAATATGGACGACAACATTTGGACAAACATAAGTGTTACTGCCACTATTCCGAAAACTGATAGCGCTCTCGGAATCAATCGCGATAAGTACAGCGTACAGTACAAAACAAAAACAGGAAAACAGGAAATTAATAGACTCATGTAGTGTGTCCACCAATGAATTTTATAGAAGATGGGACCCAGTGAAAGAAGTGTTTCGCTATTTGAGTTCTCATTATTCGTAAACTCAGAGCTTAGCTCCAAAAGTGATAGCACACTGATGTTATCGATGGCGATGGCTACAAAATTTGTAATACTGAGTACTACATATAGAATTGCCATTGAGCCATGTTCCTTTTTGAAAAAGGGAAATAAAACAACAGCAATACATATGGACACCAATCCGCTAAGCAGTGATAGTAGGGTAGAAGTGATGATTGCTCCTGATTTGCCAGCAGTGGCGGTTAAAAAATCTTCTGAGAAGAGTACAGGCCCTTGCAGCACCTGAAATACGACAATACCTGTGATAAAAATGAATAAGAATAATACGCCTAGCAGTCTTCCAACTTTTTTATTTTATTCCATAGATTGAGTGAATAAGTGAATGCAAGACTAATTAAACTGGAAAATAGTTACACGGGGTTATGAAAATAGCATTGACAGCCCTTTTCTTGCTTATAGCATCATAGTTTACTCTACAATCTCAAACTCAACTCGACGATTCAGCTGTCGGGTCTCTTCAGTTTCATTGCTGGCGATGGGGTAGTTACCGCCTAAACCGATTCCTGAGATTCTTTTCTTGCCGATACCCTTCCCTCTCAAGTAGTCAGCTACTGCGTCTACTCTGTTTTGGGAGAGCTCAAGATTGCTCCTAGGGTTTCCCTTATTGTCTGTATGTCCTTTCAAACGGATGTTGAGGTTTGGGTTTTCTTTCATCACTTCCACCAGGAGGTCGAGTTGTTCATAAGAAGTTGTCAGAATGCGAGCTTTGGCTCGCTCAAACAATACGTTTTCCAATGGGATACTCGAGCCCGTTGTAAGTGGCTCCAGGAAAATGATATTTTCCCCTTTTGGCACACTTTCACCGACTTTGAGTTTCGCAGAGAAGTAACCGAAGGCTTTAAATACCAGTGTTTTTCCGACTAGCTTCTCCGCTTCAAAAACTCCGGACTGTTCTTTCAACTCAGTCAGGTCTTCTACAATGAAGAGATCGGCAGGTATGTTTGCTTCGGTAGTGCCATCTACCACTTTGAAGTAGGCATTTTCATCCAGATCTAAAATTTCTACATATGCGGTATCTTCTACGATGTTTTGCTTGATCGGTATCTCCATGATGTCGCCATACAAATCCTGTGCATCCGATCTGATGAAATAGGCAAAAGGATCTGATTCAATGAAGCAAAAGGATGTTTCTGAGGATACAGAATTGACTTCTGAAATATTAATTGGTTTGGTCCAATTTTTCCAGGTATCATCCAACCTCTCTGTCATATAAATGTCGTATCCACCTTTGCCTCCTCTTCTGTTGGAGGAGAAAAAAAGTGTTTTGTTGTCCGTGGCAAGGAATGGAGTTATTTCTTGGTCTTTTGAGTTTACTACAGGTCCTAGGTTAGTCACGTGACTCCAACGATCTCCTACATATTCTATCACATAGAGGTCTTCTTTTCCAGTAGTGTATGTCCCTTGAGTACTCAGGATCATATACCTGTCATTTTTAGATATGGCTCCACTTTGCAGACCGGAATTATTCTCAAGGCCCGGAATAATGTCCTGGTAAAATTTATGTTTTTCGGTTACATAGTTGATGGTAGATCTGTGCCCTCCCAAATCATCAGAAATCACTTTGCTATAATAGAACCCTCCCAGGATATCATATCCGATGGGTGTCACAAGTTCCTGGTCATCCCCAAAGTCAGGCAATATGTCAACAACCCAAGGGTTTCCATGAAAATCGACTCTATCTACTTCGATCTCATCCAATGTGCTCTGGTAGGG
>JABSPG010000660.1 GCA_013214445.1 Ekhidna sp.
CTGATACCATAAGGCAAGTCTATCTGTAGATAGCCATTACCCAAGAATCTGGTGTTGATTGTTTCCTGGATATTCTTATCCAGAACGTATTGAATGTTGGTCAAGTTGAAGGCAATGTTCTGTAGGTTATTTCCTCTGCCCAGTGCATTGTTATCAGGAGTGATGTTGTATCCTGTTGGATGTTCTGCTTCGAACACTGGGACGTTAGGGAAAAGTCTGGTCGCATTTGCTACATTACCTGAGAGTCCACTGGAACTCACATTCAGTCCATTACTCTGCTGCCTTGACACTTGCAGTTTCACTCCAGTCTTTAGCCAATCATTGGCCGTATAGTCGATATTGGCTCTGGTTGAGTATCTGCTCAGCGAGTTGTTTTTAATAGCTCCTTCCTGATCGGACATACCAGCAGAGAAATAGTAGCTCACACGCTCAGAACCTCCTGATAAGGACAGGTTGTGGTTTATTACACTACCCGTGCGATAGATCACATCTTGCCAATCGGTATCCACATTATCAGGACCGGCAAACGCTTGTGGAGTAATCCCCGCACTGGCAAATTTTTCGTTACTGATAAGAACAAACTCCTCGGCATTCAATAGATCAAACCGATTGGCTGTCTGATTTACGCCGTAAGTAAAGGAGTAATCAACCTGTGGCTGACCGGATTTGGATCCTTTTTTGGTAGTGATGAGAATTACTCCATTGGATGCCCGAGATCCATAAATGGCTGTAGCAGCTCCATCCTTTAGGATTTCGTAGGATTCGATATCACTGGGGTTAAGGTCTGCTAAACCATTCAATTGTCCTGCAAGGAATCCACTTAACTCCCCAGTCTGAATAGGGACACCATCCACCACATAGAGCGGACTTGTGCCTGAAGTAATGGAGTTAACACCTCGGATTCGTACCTTCGGTGTGGATCCAAGCACCCCTGAGGTAGTGGTTACCTGTACGCCAGCTGCTTTCCCTTGTAAAGCCTGATCAAAACTAACCACAGGCATATCTGCAAGGGTGCTGCCATCAACAGAGGAAACTGAACTGATGAGCTTACGCTTGTCCACTTCTCCATATCCGACTACCACAACTTCCTGCAGCTCCGTGGCTCCTCCCATAGTTACATCTATGGTCGTTCTGTCTCCAACAGTGATTTCCTGGGATTCGAATCCAACAAAGGAGAATACTAGGATGGTATTTTCATCTACTTCCAAACGAAAATTCCCATCTAAATCTGTTGTTACTCCAGTAGTAGTGCCTTTGATCACCACATTCACCCCGGGTAAGGATTCACCTGTATCATCGGTGACCTTCCCAGAGACCGTCCTCTGTGCATATCCGTTTTGGAAGGCAAAGAGGCACACCATCAATGAAAAGAAAAACTTTTTCATAAGCATGATTTGTTTGTTAAAAATTTGATTAAACAATCAAGGTTAGCTTGGAAAAAGTCTCAATAATTGTAAAAAAGAACCCCCTAAAACATAAGGGCTTTAGGGGGTTAGGTGGTTGAAAATAGCGTTACAACCAAGAAAATAAATTCTGTGTCTAGTGCGTTTCTACGCCTTATACCAGACTCGGATCAGCTGATACCAATGGGATGAACTTTCACGTCCTGTGCCAAGCATTGTATCTTCACTTCCTTCTTCATCTGAATCATAAATGTTAGGGAGAAGTACTGTTTCGACATTAATGATCTCGCAATCATTAGAAGCAATCCACTCGTTCATAGCAGCCATCAATGTATTGAAATCCTCAATTTGTGTTGCTTTAAAAAGGCCACCCTTTCTTGTCACTTTTGGGGCAAAGTCAATGTGTTGAATCATGATCTTCAATATTTAGTTAGATGATTTGGCATTGAATTTAGCGATTAAATCCAATAATGCTAGGTATTTCTTAATTAAAGAAGTCGAAGAACGTTCTTCTTTTCTCTAGCTTAAGGTCTTGTAATACAGCTGATTTAACTCTAATGGAGAGAAAGTACGACTGGAAATTCCCAAATGGCACCCAATCAAAGTTCATTGTCCAACAATGGAGGTCACGAGATACTCCAATTCTTGTCTGAGTAAATTCACTGGCTTCAAAATCGTATCCCGAATTAAAGGTAATCTGTGTTTTATCGGTCAATCCGAGTGTTCCGTTAAACTGAAAACTTTGATTTATTGTAGCTTCATCAAATCCTCTTTGTCTCCGATTTACAGAGTATTGCATTCGCAAGGTCCATGGCACAGCAAAATCAACGTATTGCTCAGGATTGTTCTGAATGTTTTGCATTTCCTGTCGTTCAAAATCAGTCAACCCATCAAAACCGACTGATTCGTCCGGGGGTAAAATTCCCTGATTGAAATTTGGTGGTTGACCTAGTGGGCTATCTTGCGCATTTGCATTATTTCTAGTGCCCGGTGGGGAAAGATTTAGACTTATCGCGGTGGTCATGTTGGTAAGATTCCCTAATCCGTTTCCATTATTCCAAGCAAACCTGTTCAAACGCCTTTGTGTGATACTTCTCACTCCAAGATCGTTGACAGTTTCCGATGTGATTTTGTAC
>JABSPG010000661.1 GCA_013214445.1 Ekhidna sp.
TATCAGCATTGACGGAAGTGTTAGTGAAGCTCACTTCATCAGTCTCATCATTAATTGTAAATGTGAAACTAGCAACAGGTGCGTCTGCTGGAATATCGGTGACTGTTACATCAGCGGTAAATTCATCACTGCCTCCACTACCTGATGAAGTTAATTTTACCGAATAGGTGTCGTTGGCAGCATAAGTATGCGTAGGATTTCTATCTGTTGATGTATTGCCATCTCCAAATTCCCAAACAAACTCGGTTGCATTGACAGAGTTGTTTGTAAATGCTATTGCACCTGGCTGACCTTCCACTGGGTCAGATGTAAAACTTGCGGTCGTTGGACTCTCATCGTCGTTACAACTTGAGAGTATTGCTACGCCACCGATCAGTGTGAATAGCAGTAAACCTTTTATGATTCTTTTCATGAAATAGTTGTTTATGTTAAAAATATTATTGGTACACTCGTACGTAATCGATTGTCATCGTTTGAGGAAACCTTGAATTCTGGTTTGGATTCCCTACATAATTTCCTCCTACAGCCACATTAAGCAGTAAGAAAAAGTTTTTATCGAATACCCATTCTGCTCCTTCTGGGAGACTCTCTGGGGTCAGTGTTTGATACAGGTTATCATCTACAAAGTAGTCTATGAAGTTTGGACCCCATTCTACCGCAAAGACGTGAAATTCTGTGTCAAATCTGGTATCCGTTAATTCAAAATCTTCTCCAATGGCGTCACCTCCTGAGTATCCAGGACCATGAATGGAACCAGCAATTTCTGAAGGGGCTTGACCCCTGAGTTCCATCACATCTATTTCTCCAGCACCAGGCCAAACATTATTATCAATGTCCGCACCTAACATCCAAAATGCGGGCCATAAACCTTGACTGAATGGAGTCTTCAGGCGAGCTTCAAATCTACCGTAAGTAAATTCTTGCTTACCTTTTGTAGTAATACGAGCAGACGTGAATCCGCTTCCTTCGAAGGCTTCTTCGATTGCGGTGATTACTAAGTTTCCTTCTCCATCCATTGAAGCATTTTCAGGCCTGTTGGTATAATACTGTAGCTCATTGTTTCCCCAGCCATTTTGTCCTGTTCCTACTTCAAAATTCCAATTGTCTACACTAGGGGAGGTACCCTGTTCTCCGTTAAAGTTGTCTTCCCAGACCAGTGAATAGTCTCGATTTGGAAGCTCTGCTGTTTCTCCACACCCCAGCGCAAGAATCAGCGGTAAAAAAAGTATCCGTTTCATATTATTTATTGTTCCTGTCTTCACAAAAATTTACTAAGTTCTATTGTCTGTAGAAATAAATGTTGTCAACTAATGTGTTAATCCTTCTGCCATCAGCTGCCACCAAGACTACTGTCCCTACATTTGTAAGAGCTGGGTTACCTTGACCTCCACCTCCTGTGTTTCCGGTAAATCCATTTAGAGGGATGTCTAGCCCTATCCATTCACCATTTGTAATGCTGCTTGAAGCTATTGTAAATCTCCCTGCGGTATCATCAGAGCCACCTAATACCTGGTCAGTCCCATGATCAATGATTTCTATGGCTAAAGCTGCATTAGAAGGGTTACTAACATATACATCGATATGGACAAAGTCATATCGGGTCACATCTGCTGTATTTCCCCAACCAATCCCTACAAAAGCAATTTCCTGATATTCAAGGGTGTTTTGATCGCCGATAGAAATTAGCTCAATACCAATCTCTTCATTAGCAAAAACACCTGGATTGATCCCTCCTTCGTTGGTGTAAGCGTCGCTAAATACCGATAAAACATCGTTAGGATCTTTATCTGGTGTAGGTGCAAAATTGTCAAAAATACCACGCGACTGCACAGAAACTGAGCCATTCGCATTGGTACCAGTCGAACTTGCAGTTATTTCAGCTGATCCATCTCCAGTAATCTCAATTTCACCATTTTGACTTACTGCTGCTGCGTTTTCATTACTTGAAGTAAAATCAAAGTAAGTAGGGGAGGCGGTCATTGTTCGTTCAGTGCCGGAGTTTCCTCGAAAGGTATAGGATGTGTTGATAAAAAATGTTTGTCCAACATATCCTGCTTCTTGGGTTTCTTCGCCATTATTAATTAAAGGCGTGAGATTGGATAAACCTTCAATCGTTTCAAACCTGATATCATCTAGCCAGATAGAGAATGCACTACCTTCTGATCCTATTGAAAAGAAGAAAATCGCATCCTCTCTTTCTAAACGTGAGGGGTCTGGGAGAGGTAAATAATACTTTTCCCAAGAAGTGGATAAACCAATGTTCTCAACCCCAGCAAGATCTCTATCTCCGTCAGCATCTAATCCAAATCCAATGATCCCGATGTTTGCATCACTTGGACCTCTTGCGTAGAATGACATGGCATTATACCCACTTAAGTCGACCTCAGTATCTACTATAACATATCCACCGGCGTAGCTATTTCCGTTTTCTGGAACATCTATTCTAAGTGAAGCTTCTCCAGCGAGTTTCGTCCCTCTGTCCTGTGCGATCACATCTACAGAGGTTTGCTGAAAAGGGAAATACCTCGCTGATGCAG
>JABSPG010000662.1 GCA_013214445.1 Ekhidna sp.
ACGTCTTCTCACTTTCAGACAATTCAAATTTTCCTTCCCCATGTGCTAACCAAATGCCAAGTTTCGAACCCACCATTGTCTTTAGCATGATGGCG
The DNA here is from genome assembly GCA_013214445.1 of Ekhidna sp. GTDB lineage: Bacteria > Bacteroidota > Bacteroidia > Cytophagales > Cyclobacteriaceae > Ekhidna. Next base: position 96 of record JABSPG010000662.1, read on the forward strand.
TTGGTTTCTTCTATATCTACACTAACAAATCCACATTCAAATTTACCTGAACTGTTGTGATGCATTTTAGGATGTTGATCGCCAAGCTCAGGGTAGATTAAACCTAATTCCATCATTAACTGACAGCCATTACAAACACCTAAACTAAGTGTGTCTTCTCTTTTATAGAAGGCATCCAGAGCGGATTTCGCTTTTTCATTGAATAGGAAAGATCCTGCCCATCCTTTTGCTGATCCTAATACATCTGAATTGGAGAAACCACCAACAAATACGATCATTCTTACATCCGTAAGATCTTCCCTTCCTGTAATTAGGTCTGTCATATGGACATCCTTCACGTCAAAGCCGGCAAGCCATAAGGCATAAGCCATTTCCCTATCGCTGTTCACTCCCTGTTCTCTGATAATTGCAGCCTTTACCCCAGATCTTTCTTTCCTATTGAAATCAAGGTTGTAAGTGCTTGCGTTTCCATCAAATCTTTTAGGGAATGAGTAGGATAGAGGTTCATTGAAGATGTTTTTTGATCGACTTTCAGATACACTTTGCTCTGTCTGTTTCAAGTCAAGTAAGGCTGATGTACTAAACCAGGAATGCCTCGCTTGTTCAATATCAAAACTGTGAAGGTAGCCACCGTTCTCAATCTCAACCACTCGTTCACTGATGACTTCACCAATGAGGGTATATTTCGCTTCTTTTTGTTTAAGTACTTCTAGGACCTCTTTACTGTCTTCTGTCTGAATGATCAAAGCAGGTCTTTCTGAAAATAGGACTCTTACAGTATCTTCTTCTCCAAGATCAGTCAAGTCAATTTTAAGACCTCCCTTGGTGTTGGCGAAATTCATCTCAAGCAATGTAGTGATCAGTCCACCTGCTGACACATCATGTCCAGACAAAATCAATCCTTTGTTGATCAATTCTTGCACTGCATTAAATGCATTTTTTAAAATTTGAGCATCAGCCTCAGGAGTGATGTTTCCAATTCTATTCAGTACTTGTCCGAAAGATGATCCACCAAGTTCAAACCCTTGATTTGAAAACTCAACGTAAATCAGCTGTGAATCTTTTGATTTGTATTGAAGGACTGGACTTACAGTTTTATTGATATCTGAAACTTCTGCCACGGAGCTGATGATCACAGTTCCGGGAGCCAATACTTTTTCACCGTCAGGGTATTTCTGCGTCATAGACATGGAGTCCTTTCCCGTTGGTACGTTGATTTCTAATTCGCAAGCAAAGTCACTTATTGCTTTTACTCCTTCATAGAGTCGTGCATTTTCACCTGAATTCTTTGCTGGCCACATCCAGTTCGCACTGAGTGAAACACCTTTTAAACCATGTGTAAGTGGAGCCCAAACCAAGTTTGCTAGTGACTCGGTAATTGATAACCTTGATCCAGCTCCAGAATCGATAAGGCCAGGGACCGGTGAGTGACCAATCGAGGTGGCGATTCCTTGATTGCTTTTAAAATCTAGGGCCATTACCCCCACATTGTTTAATGGAAGCTGCAACTCACCGCATGTTTGTTGGGTAGCAACCCTTCCTGATACACAGCGATCTACTTTGTTAGTAAGCCAGTCTTTACATGCAACCGACTCCAATTTTACTACCTGATGAAGATACGAATCAATCTGATCAATCGAGTAGTCTATTTCTTCGAAACTTGCTTGCTGTTGCTTGTCTTCAAGTACTGTTTTTGGAGAAGAGCCAAACAGGTGATGTAGTTTTAAGTCGAACGGAGATGAATTGGCTGTGTCTTCAAAAATAAGCTCATTGGTGTTTCCTGCTTCTCCTACTTCGTAGTAAGGAGCACGTTCTCGTTCGGCAACTCTTTTTAGGTACTCAGCATTCGTGTCCGATATCACCAATCCCATCCTTTCTTGCGACTCATTACCTAATACCTCTTTGGCTGAAAGTGTTTCGTCTCCCACAGGTAGCTTATCAAGCACAATTTTGCCCCCAGTATCCTCGACAAGTTCTGAAAGACAATTTAGATGTCCACCTGCACCATGATCATGAATAGAAGTAATCGTGTTTTCTTCAAGCTCTACCATGGCCCGCACAGCATTTGAAACACGCTTTTGCATTTCAGGGTTTGAGCGCTGAACTGCATTCAATTCGAGGGATTGATCAAATGCTCCAGTATCTACTGATGAAACGGCACCACCTCCCATCCCGATACGATAATTGTCACCCCCCATGACGATGATCTTTTCTCCAGCAGAGACCGGTTTCTTTTGGGCTTCTTTTTTCTTCCCATAGCCGATACCTCCTGCTTGCATGATTACTTTGTCATACCCATATTTTTTTCCACCTTCTTCATGCTCGAATGTAAGTACGCTTCCGCATATCAGCGGCTGACCGAATTTGTTTCCATAATCACTTGCGCCATTGGACGCTTTAGTAAGAATTTCTTGTGGAGTCTGATAAAGCCACCTTC
>JABSPG010000663.1 GCA_013214445.1 Ekhidna sp.
TCTTGACTCACCTCCAGATATTTCAATTATTACCAATCATCCACTCAAGCAACTACTTAAGAGACGCACAAACTGCAAATCTCATTCTTGAAAAACTTTAAAGATCACTATTCATAAAGACCATTTTATATTGACCCTATTCATCAACAAACCTATTTTTGCGGCTCATTCAAAAAGGAATAAATGAAGGATTTTGTAGAGGAGTTGAAGTGGCGAGGCATGGTACACGACATGATGCCTGGGACTCAGGAAGAATTGAACAAAGGTGTCACAGCTGCATATATAGGCTTTGATCCAACAGCTGATTCTCTTCATATCGGGAACATGGTACAGATCATGACTCTTGTCCATTTTCAACAATGCGGACATAAACCAATTGCTTTGGTAGGTGGAGCAACTGGCATGGTGGGCGATCCTTCTGGAAAGTCTTCTGAACGAAACCTCCTAGATGAAGAGACACTTCAGCACAATTTGTCATGTGTCAAAAAACAACTGGAGAGTTTCCTTTCTTTCGAAGGCGACAATGCTGCGGAGGTAGTCAACAATTATGACTGGTTCAAGGACTTCAACTTTCTTGACTTCATTAGAGATGTGGGAAAGCACATCACTGTCAATTACATGATGGCAAAAGACTCAGTCAAATCCAGATTAGAATCGGGACTATCATTCACTGAGTTTTCATATCAACTCGTTCAGGGCTTTGACTTCTACTACCTATGGAAACACAAAAATGCTAAACTGCAGCTGGGAGGATCAGACCAGTGGGGAAACATTGTGACCGGAACTGAATTGATCAGACGTAAATCTCAAGGTGAAGCTTTTGCCATGACCACCCCACTCATAACAAAAGCTGACGGCTCGAAATTCGGAAAGTCTGAAGGAGGAAATATTTGGCTCGATCCTGAAAAAACTTCACCCTATAAGTTCTACCAATACTGGATCAACTCTTCTGATGAAGACGTAGAAAAATATATCAAGATCTTTAGCTTGAAGGGGAAAAGTGAGATCGAACAATTGACAGCAGAACATCGAGAGGCTCCTCACCAAAGATTGCTTCAAAGAACCCTTGCCGAAGAACTAACTGAAAGAGTCCACTCGAAGGATGACCTAGAAATAGCTATAAAAGCAAGCTCCATCCTGTTTGGAAAATCGACCACAGAGGATCTCGAAAGTCTTGATGAGAAGACGTTATTACAAGTCTTTGAGGGCGTTCCTCAAACGGATGTACAAAAGGATAAACTTGCCGACTTAGATGTAACAACTTTCTTAAGCGAAACAACAAACAACATTGTCTTCAAGTCAAAAGGCGAAGCGCGAAAGATGATTCAAGGTGGAGGCGTCAGCATAAATAAAACAAAAGTGACCGCCCCTGATCGGTCGGTAGATTTCAAACTTCTGCAGGACAAATACTTACTTGCTCAGCGTGGAAAGAAAAACTACTTTCTGATCAAAGTCTCATAAGCTAACTTTTACTAAGTTCTTTCTTTTCCATTAAACGAACCACTACCCCTGCGTCAGACATATTTTCCAAGATTACCTTGAATAGGAAAGTCAATGGTACTGCTAGCAGCATTCCTGCCGTACCCCATAAGAACGCCCAAAAGACAAAACCGAAAAGGACAGATACAGTATTCATAGAAAAGGACTTCCCCATAAGTCTGGGTTCCACAATGTTCCCCATGATCAACTGTACCCCTTCTAAACAAACAAAAATCACAAGCACTTGAGAGACCGAGCTAGAGTTAATGATACCTAGCACTAAAGGTGGAATGATCGCTATTAGTGAGCCTATGTAAGGGATATAGTTTAATACCAATGCCAAGAAGCCCCACAGAACGGCATATTCTATATCAAACATCCAGCATAACAACCCGGTCGCAATACCTGTAAGCACGCTTACAAGCGTTTTCACTTTGATGTAAGAGCCTACCGAATCTCTAATTCTCTTGAACGTCTTTAGGGACTTCTCTTGATTTTTACTGTCCGTTCCAATCAAATAGTTCACCGTCTGATCGTACTGGGTTATCGCCCCAAGAAGTCCAGCAAAGTACAAGATTGTCATGAGTAGCTCTGCCGCAATACCACTGATCGTATTCACAAAGGAACCTGAGACCGTCCAGAATTGACTAGTTTGAAGCAGGTTAGTAACCGCATCTCTCAACTCTCCTTTCTCAAATGTGATCCCAAGGTATATTGT
>JABSPG010000664.1 GCA_013214445.1 Ekhidna sp.
GAGGTCGATGGGGCTTCTGAAATTAGGCCAGCTGAAAGTTTTGAAGGACGGTCGTCTGTCGACCGGATCATTCCTTTTAGGGTTGCTTCTGATATCAAGGTGAAATCTTCAGCATGAATATTGCATGTTGCAGCTAAGAGGGTGAATGTGATTAGGTTGAGTCCGGTTTGCATTTTAACGCCCAACGTCAACGTTAAGAGGGTCGCGACATCAACCGGTCAAAGTTGATCGCACGAAGGTGGTGAGATAATGGCGCCGAAGGCGGTATCACCACCGTGCTGTTGAAGTCTTTGGAATCTGAGTTGAAAAGCACCGTCAGCGGCTCCTGTTTTCTTGAACAGTCTTGTTGGGCGATTTAACGAGTCGGTTTATTTTTGAAGTGGATAGCGAGTGATGAATATTGTCGACTAAGTACCTTTCGTCGTCGCAGTCGATTATGTATAATGAGCTATGGCCACTGCTTACATTGGAGCTTACGTTTTTTGCCGTTTTGAAATTTGTAATCGGTATTTTAAAGTTTTTGTATATGATTTCGTGTTCAGGGACCGTTTGATAAATGAAATCAGAATTGATTCCGAATGTGTATATCCCACCGTGTATTGCATTTTTCCATTGCCAAACGGTAAATAATATGAATGGAAGGATTCCAGGTATGTAAATTAAGAATTTAATGTCGTCCAAGGCGTGATGGTTTATGATTCCATTTTTCATCCCCAAATGGATCGCAATTGAGATTGTTAAACCAATAATGAAGAATGCTAATATTATAAATCTCGCTGATGTCTTTGCGTTCTTTTCAAGGTGCATCTTTGTCGCCCAACGTCAACGTTATGCGGGCCGTGGCATCAACCGAGTATGGCTGATCGGGCCCAAGAGGTGGTCAAAAATGTCGCCGGCAGGCGGCATGACCACCGGGGCTTTGAAGTTTGTGAGTTCTAAGTTGGAAAGCACCGCTAACGGCTCCGTTTTTCATGAACGGTCTTGTTGGGCGTCGACGTTGAACGTGGGAAACGTTGATCGTCGGTTTCCGTTAGGCCGGTTGATTTCGAATTGGAGGTCATGATCGACCTTTTCCTATTGGTTGCAATCAGTGGTTTCGTGGTCAACCATTGGATGCGGCCGCCCGCACCGGTCACATTCCGTAGCGCTCCTTTGATGGATGGCGCGAGGCGATGTTTGTTTTCGCCATGAACCATTCGTGCGTGAGGTCGCACGCAATCAGCGAAAGAAGAATCGATTTTCATAGTAAGGATTGTTTGATCATCAGTCTGTTCGGTAATTGTTTAGGTAATTGAAACGAAATTTGATTTCACGGTACACGATCGACCAAGACGCCCAACGTCAACGTTAAGAGGGCCGCGACATCAACATCGAAATGTTGATCGCGAGCAGGTGGTGAGAAAATAGCGCCGCAGGCGGTATCACCACCGAAGCGTTGAAGTCATTGAAATTTGAATTGAAAAGCACCGCCAGCGGCTCCTGTTTTCTTGAACAGCCTTGTTGGGCTTCAGTTCGCGTTTAGTCCGAATGTCCGTGTCCCGAGTTTTATTTTGAGCAATGATTCATAACCGATTACTTCATCTTTTTGGCAACTTGGTTCCATTACGCGCATAATTGAGATTTGGAAATTTTGATAGTCTTCGGGTTCAGATTCAATCAATTCCATCAAAAGTTTATTTCCGCCGTGGTTAGATTTTGCATATGAAGTCCACCTTTGCCAAATGCCACCCTTTCCGTAGGCGCTTCCGACGTATTGTTGGCCAGTTCGTTTGTTTAGTATTAGGTATACACCTGAAACAGATGAGAGCATCCGGTGCCATTCACGGTTAGAGTCCGGATTTGATATCATCATTTGTAAATCATAAAAATTCAGGGTGAAGTCATAAAACCCTGGAAATTCCATCACGTAATTTTGTGGTAATAGTTCAGATATGGTTTTATTGCCTTTGCTGTGGAGCCATTGTGCCCAGGAGCGTGTTCCACCACCCCATTCAACAATTAGGCTATATTTTAAATCGTCAAAACCACTTCTTTCAATGGTTTTATAATACCAGCGTCCATCACATTCCTCTTTGGTTAGAACATCCCAAACCCCAATAAACATCGAGAATTTATCCTTGAGAGATATGAAGCTTATAATTGTTTTGGCAGATCCGAATACATCCCATGATTGTCTGTTTTGGTATTCTTCGAAATTTCCATTTTTTTTCATTTTCAATAAATAGTCTTTGCGCCTATCTTTATGACGCAGTACTTTGGTGTTTTTGCAATTTTGAAAGTCTGCGAAGTAAGCCAGATCGAGAAGTCGCATAGGAAGCCCAACGTCAAAGTTCAGGGGGCCGCGATGAAGTTATCAGGCGCCCATTTGCTGGAAGGCATGTGGATAATGGCGCCGTAGGCGCACCACATGTCGTGAGTGTTGAGTCAGTGGTTCTTGAGTTGAAAAGCATCGCTAGCGGCTCCCGTTTTCCTGTAACATCTTGTTGGGCATCGTTTCCGTTCAATATGTTACGT
>JABSPG010000665.1 GCA_013214445.1 Ekhidna sp.
TGGACAAAATCATTTTCCCTTCCATCGCCCCCGATCCTACCATGCCGGTAATGATCTCTTCGGTGCTGCCCATTTGGAAATTACGATCAAATGAGCTCGGATAGAGCAGTACCTCATCCAAATGATTGTATCCCCATGCCGGAAATCCAAAAAGCGGAATCACCGCACTACTGGCTACCAGCAGCCGGTCTGTTATGTCTACCTCTGTTTTCACCCCGCTAATTCGGATACTTCCTAGAACCTGCTGCACATCTCGCTCAAAACGTGCTCTACCTGATTCGTCCAGCTGCTTGTAGAAGAGTACCTTCTTTTGCAGGATCTCTTTCCATTTCTCAGGGACTGCCTTCACCATGGAGGTTTTCCTTCTAGACTTCCAATACAGAAAGAGGAGCAATAGACCAATCAGCGCCAGCGTAAGAATCATTCCTTCTTCAGGCTCTCAGAGATCCCTTTAAGACTACCTGCAATATCGCCTATACTCTCCATGAGAAGTGCATTCTGTCCAAACCCTTTCTTCTTCTGCAGATCTTGAAACTTCTCCAGAATAAACTTCCATCGGGCCTTGTCCTCCTTGGCCTGCTGACCTATCAAGCTTTTGAACTTTAACAGGTTTGCCTCTGCATCCGAGGTTAGCGTCTGTGCTTCGTTTTCATAGTGCGAATAAATCAAAGTATCTACCTCTTTTTCATTCATCATGGGAAGAAGCTTCTCCGCAATCTTATTCATGTCTCTATAGGAACCCTGAAGCTTAAAAGCCGGCTCCACCCGATACTCTTCCGCCACAGCTGCAGACTCTATATAAGTCTTGTTAACCTTTAGAATGACATCACGCACGCGCAGCAAGTGCTTGATAATAGCCGCATAATCTTGCAGTTCCTCTGCTGAGTGCTTTACCTCAAACTTTAACCCTTCACTGTTTCCCGTCTCTACCATTTGGAACACCGAATAGCTATCGTTCAGGCTTTTTGAAACCAATCTGGATAAGATAGGATTGGAAGTCAGACAGTTTTCCAGGTAACTCAGATTGAACACCGTCTCTGTATCCCCGATGACATCTCCCAGGTTATAAATATCAGCCCGGTTTGCTAGCATGTCGGGAATCTGAAACTTATCGCCTGATTCAGTGTATGGATTTCCAGCCATCACCACGCATACCTTCTTTCCACGAAAATCATAGGTCTTAGTCTTGCCCTTGTAGACACCTTCAATCTTGCGCTGAGCATCACACATGGAGATAAACTTTTGCAAGAATTCTGGATTACAATGCTGGATATCATCCAAGTAGATCATCACATTATTACCCATCTCAAAGGACAGATTCAGTTTTTTCAGCTCTTGTGCTGATGCCGAATTGGAGGCGTCATTCGGATCGAGGGAGGTCACATCATGACCGATGGCCGGACCATTGATCTTCATGAAGATGATTCCTAACCGACTGGCGATATACTCCATCAAGGTCGTCTTTCCGTACCCTGGAGGGGAAATCAGTAGCAACAATCCCATGAGGTCTGTCCGTTTGTTGTCTCCCGCAGCTCCCATCTGTTTGGCCAGATTATCACCAATCAAGGGAAAGTACACTTCATCAATCAGTTTGTTTCGGACGAAAGAAGACAGCACTCGAGGTTTGAATTCGTTCAATTTCAGCTCCTCTCGGTACTCCTCAGACAACTTCTTCTTTAAGGATTGAAGTGTCTCAAGGCGGTTAGCGACATTGGCCTTGTAATTCTCCAGTTTTATGAGAAAGTGGTTCAAATGAAAGTCATAGACCCCATCGGAAATGACACCATGTACTCCATTCAAGCCCACGATATTTGCATTAAGGCTGACCTGCTTTACACGGATTTCAGAAAAATCCTTGTAAAGCAATAGAGTGCTTACCTCATCTATGACATCTGCATACTCAGGCAACTTCTGCTCCTCAATGAACGCCTGCACCCAGTTACGAATCAGACGCATCGCTAGCCCTGGTGTATCTTTCAGCTCATCAACTGACTTCTGAAACTTTGTTGACGCTCTTTTCTTGTTGAGCCGATCTATGAATTTGTGATAGCAATCGGATGCTTCAATGCTTACTGAAAAATGATCATCAGCTGATAGCTCTTCAAACAGATACTCGGCAGCTAGCTCATGATCAACTCCAGAACTAAAGGCCTGCTCCGCATAGCTTTCAATCGCAAACCTGATATCGCCGACGATACCATCAAAATCCCTGGAACCAGGGAACACCGACAGAATCAAGGAAGCAGCCTTAATCTGACTTTGCAGCAGCTTCTTTTCTGCTTCATCAAAGCACGAGTTCCACATAAATGCCGCATACGCACGAACCTGTGAAGAGAATCGCAAGACGCCAGCAGCTTGCCCTGTTTCGATAAGCTTTTGGAGGATCTTGTGTGCGTCCAACTCATGAATCCCTTTAAGATATCCCTCCTGATATCGATTCATCATGAATGAACGCACCTCATTCAGCTGATCTTTTTCCGCCATTTCCAGGTACTCTTCCATGGAAACCTGAT
>JABSPG010000666.1 GCA_013214445.1 Ekhidna sp.
CTATCCTAGAATACAATGAGACCGGCTCATTCATTTCAGATAATCATGATTTCCCAAACATCCACGATGCAGTTCGAGGAATGAGGTTTGTGGAAAAAGCTATAGAGTCATCGAAGAGTGACCAAAAATGGACTAGATTTTAATCACTAAGTATACTATTCAAATCAATCAATATGACAAATAGAAGAGAGTTTATAAAGCGATCTGCAGCGGCAGTAGCAGGATTGACCATCGTGCCAAGCAATGTAGTTGCAGGGCTAGGTTACACGCCACCAAGCGATAAATTGAATATAGCCGGTATTGGTGTGGGAGGTATGGGTAAGAGAAACCTTAAAAAAATGAACAGTCAGAACATCGTGGCACTCTGCGATGTAGATTGGAAATATGCTGATAGATGTTTTAAAGACTATCCTGACGCTAAACTTTACAAAGACTATAGAAAGATGTTGGAGGAGATGGATAAGGATATTGATGCGGTGATGATATCCACTCCTGATCATACGCATTATGTTTCTGCTGCTGATTCTATGCGAGCTGGCAAACATGTATATGTTCAAAAGCCATTGACTCATTCGGTATACGAATCTAGGATGCTGACCAAAATTGCCGAAGAGACAAGTGTAGCCACTCAGATGGGTAATCAAGGCAATAGTGGGGAGGGAATTCGTCAAATCTGTGAATGGATTTGGAATGGAGAAATTGGCGAAGTTAAGGAAGTGCATGCATGGACCAATCGTCCCATTTGGCCACAAGGGTTGGAGCGACCTACCGAGCAAGCGGCTGTACCGAGTACATTGGATTGGGACTTATTTTTAGGCCCAGCACCTGATAGACCCTATCACCCAGCGTACACTCCTTGGAACTGGCGAGCTTGGTGGGATTTTGGAACGGGCGCATTAGGTGATATGGGTTGTCACATCATCGATCCAGTCTTCAAAGCACTAAATCTTGGAAATCCGACTTCTTTTGAAGGAAGTTCTTCGCAAGTAAATACGCAAAGTGCTCCTATGTCAGAAACGGTTACCTACTATTTCCCAGAGAGAGAAGCTATAGGGAAAACCAAGATGCCTGCAGTGACATTTAAATGGTATGACGGAGGCTTGATGCCTGAAAGACCTGAAGGGTTAGCGGATGGTCAACGTATGGGAGATGGTGGCGGTGGTGCCATGTTTGTTGGTTCAAAAGGTACGTTGATTTGCAGTACCTATGCCAGAAATCCATACATCATTGGCAGAGAAAACCCATCTGTTCCACAGACACTTAGAAGAGTAGAAACCAGTCACGAAATGGATTGGGTAAGAGCATGTAAGGAAAAACCGAAAAATAGGGTAGAGGCTAGCTCTCACTTTGGCTATTCTGGGCCATTAAATGAAGTAGTGGTAATGGGTAACCTGGCTGTAAGGCTGCAAGATCTAAAAAGAAAACTGGAGTGGGATGCCGAAAATATGAGGATCACAAACATTAGCGATTCTGATGAGATTCGAGTGGTGACTTCTGATAAATTTACTGTGATTGATGGAGATCCAAGGTTTGATACCCAATACGCAAAAATCAATGCGAAGCAAGCTGCAGAAGACTATGTCAAGCGAGCTTACAGAAAAGGATGGAATTATTAATTAACCAACATAATCAAAACGAATAATGAAACTTAATGCTCTTTTAATATTTGGCGTTTCTACGCTTGCCTACGCATGTGGAGGAGGTACAAGCAAGGGCCAGGCAGCTGAAGAAACAGCTACTGCTGAGGTTGCAGAACCAGTCGTGGAAGAATCTCCATTAAATGGCCTTACGGAGAAAGAAAAAGAAGAAGGCTGGATGATGCTTTTTGATGGTGAAACCTCTAACGGCTGGAGAAATTATGGAAAAGAAACCTTCCCTGAAGGTTGGGTGATTGCAGATGGTTTGTTGCACTGCCCAGGATCAGGGAGAGGCGAAGCGGGAGGAAAAGATAAGGGTGATATTATCTACGGTGACAAGCAGTTTGGGAACTTTCATTTAAAGCTAGAATGGAAAATTTCTGAGGGAGGAAACTCTGGTATTTTCTATTTGGGTCAGGAGCGTGAGGACTTAAGTCATATTTGGAAGACGGCACCTGAAATGCAGATTTTGGATAATAAAAAGCATCCGGATGCAATGGCTGGTAAAGATGGAAACCGTCAGGCTGGGTCTTTATATGATTTAATCCCTGCAAATCCGCAAAACGCAAAGGAAGCAGGAGAGTGGAATCAAATAGAGATTATGGTGTATAAAGGGTCCGTGT
>JABSPG010000667.1 GCA_013214445.1 Ekhidna sp.
CCATCTCTTCTTTTAGTGCAGCGATCTTCTCTTCCAAAATAGCGGTGCACAAATCGAATATCTTCTTCTTTAATTCCATTAAACCAAACTTACCTCGAAAAAACAGTAGGGTAAAATTCTTTTCACCTGTAACACAAAGGGAATGATAGGGAGACACACGTATATTTGGGCAGTATTGTTCAAATGAAAATCTCCCGTCCATTCGCTAAAGAAGACCTAAAAAAGCTCTACGATGAGTATTTCGAGAGCGTGAGGGGATTCATTTATTATAAATGTGGAGACATTGAACTTGCTGAAGACTTGGTTCAGGAAACGTTTATTAAAGTGTGGAACAAACGAGACGAAATTCGACCAGATTCCGTAAAGAGTTTGCTCTACACGATTGCAAAAAACTTGCTGATGAACCACTTTAACCATCAAAAGGTGGTTTCTGAGCATCAGAAAGGCGCAGTAATGAGTACCTCAGTGAATATGCAATCTCCACAGTTTAGCATGGAAGAAGCTGAGTTTGAAGAAAAGCTAAATCGAGCGATCGCTGACTTACCGGAGGATTGCCGTGAGGTATTTTTGATGAATAGAATTGAAAAGTTAAAGTATGCGGAAATAGCAGAGCGACTGGAACTTAGTGTAAAAGCTATTGAAAAGAGAATGAGTAAAACACTAAGCTTGCTAAAAAGCTCGCTTGGAATGAAAATATAAAAATGGATGATTTAGAAAAATATCGAAAAATACTTGATCATGACTCTGAGGAGTCTAATGACGAGCTTGCTGATTTTTTACTAAAATCATCCAAGGCTAAAATTCCTGAAGGAAGAGGAAAAGATGCCATCTGGGATGCTATTGATAGCACCATCGAGGATAGCCAAGAAAGGGCAAAGCCTAAACACTGGACTTATCTGGGTATTGCAGCTTCTGTAACACTACTCATTTCTCTCATTTTTGTCTTTCGTACTGAAAACACACCGGCTGAAGTCAGATCTGAAGCTACGCTTATGGGAGAAACCAAAGTCATCGACCTTCCTGATGGCTCTCAGGTGTCACTTAATGCAAATTCTAGGGTGACCTTCTCCACTCCATGGAATCGTGAAGTTCTTCTCAAGGGTGAAGGTTTTTTTGAAGTGGTGAAAGGAGGAAAATTCACGGTGCAGACCACAATAGGATCGGTTGAGGTACTGGGAACCAGTTTTAATGTATATGCACGTGATTCTGCTTTTGCAGTAGCCTGCAAAACAGGAAAAGTGAAAGTGGCGATACCAGGGAAGTCAATTTTAGAACCATTGACACCCGGGCAATCCATTCGCTTAGAAATGGACACGGTAAAAAGATCCTCACTCGATACAGATTTAGTGGGCAAATGGCAAGCTGGAGAGTTCTACTTTAGCGAGCAACGATTATCCAATGTGCTAAAGGAAGTGGAACGGCAATTTGGTGTCTCCATCTACCTTCCAGATACCACAGAGTACATTTTTGATGGCTACTTCACAAATAAAAACGTGGAAAGTGCCTTAGAAATGGTTTGTCTGCCACTTGGTCTAGAATACGAAAAGACCGGATCAGCTTCTTACTCGATCAAAGAACTAGAATAAAATCATGCGAAGTGTTCTCGCAATTTTGTTTGTGTTCGTGAGCAGCCAAGCGCTCTGCCAAAACGTTTTTGAGCTTACGGCTGAACAAGAGTCATTAGCAAGCGTAGTAAAGAGTATTTCAAAAAAATACGATCTAAAATTCTCGTATAGCCCAAGAGTACTTGGCAAACACAAAATCACTAAATCGATAAAAGCCACCTCTCGGGCTGACTTTATTAGCGAAGTATTTCAGGACTTACCTTTCGAACTAAGACTGAGAGATGGCATTTACTTGGTCATCCCTCAGAAGATTCAAACTCCCAGCAAGCCAATAGTGGGTCAGATCTATGACAATCAAAGCGGAGAACCCCTTGCATTTGCCCATGTAAAAACCGAGGATAGAGGAACCCTAACGTCGCAAAATGGTCGTTTCACCCTCCCCCCTACTGAGGATACACTGACGCTCACCGTGAGTTACATCGGCTACAAAAAACTTCAGCTGAGGATTCCGCCTAACCATCAAAATCTTAAGCTCAAAATGAATCAAGATCCGATGGAGCTCCCTGAGGTAATACTTACCGGAGAATCAGTTAAGGTGACTCCCGATCCTTCCTTCTTTTCCTTAAATCCACAGCAGTTTAGTTCCTTACCTATGCTGGGTGAGACCGACGTGTTCAAGAGTTTGCAATTGCTCCCAGGTGTTCGTGCTACCGACGAAACATCTTCAGGACTTGTGGTGAGAGGTAGTCTCCCTTCTCAAAACCTAATCCTGATGGATGGGTTCACGCTCTATAACCTTGATCACTTCTTTGGAATATTTAGCACGCTTAATCCAAATGCCATAAACAATGTAAGCATCTACAAGGGAGGTTTCGGACCACAATATGGAGGAAGAGTGTCATCGGTCGTCGACGTGACGGGTAAAAACGGACAATTGCAG
>JABSPG010000668.1 GCA_013214445.1 Ekhidna sp.
ATGTGCTTTTGATGCGCTTGCCATTTCTTTAGACCCTTCTGGAAACTCCAATATCGATGGCCGTTTTTAAAATTGTTTCTGGAAATCCTGGACAAAGCAGACAGGTGCCAGATAATATCTCGATATGCCTTCCACAGAGGATAGCCAGGTTGGTATATGTGAGCAGGCTCGGCTCCAGCTCCATTCAATTCCAGAATTTTAAAATTTTCTAGTTTTTGTAAGTCTTCATACGACTGACATTTCAAGTCGAAACGACCAAAGTGGAAGTCTGGAATTTGTTTAGCGAGCGTTCGGAATGCTGAATTAAGTTTCTCGCTGATTTGATCATTGTCGTTTAAAAATTTGGTCCCTCTAGAGTGATTTCCGATTGGTTCAATAATTATTTGTTCACCGACTGCTGGTATTTGATTGCCAATGTCAGTCAGAAGGTCACTTTGTAGGTTTGCATTTAGTTGAGCTCGCAGACTCTTTGACAATAGTTGATTAACTGTAGTTTGTCCATCGCCGGTAACTGTGAGAAATTCTTTTCTGACAATTGAAGTTACTCGGCCTTTTTCTCCGGGTAGTTTGACATAAAATACCCCTAGTTCAATTGGAAAATCTACCAATCCTTGCAGCAAAAAGTTGACTGGACATTTTCTTGCATAAGCTTGAAGCTCTTGCTGAGAATTGATCTTAGATACGAATATGCCTCGTTCACCAACATCAGGTTTAGCGATTAAAGGAAACCCAATCTTTTCCGCCTCGAAAGCAGCACGTTCAAGATCACCTTGCTGGATCAAGATGGTGGAAGGAAGGTATTTTTCAGGTATCAGCTTGAAAATATCCGATTTTCTCTCTCCTACCATTCCTCCAAACTCAATGCTGGGGTTTGATGGAGTGAAGAAAAAGACAGAGCGATGTTTGACAATGAGCCAGACATAGTAGAAGAATACTGGAAAGTAAAGCACTGAAAAGGGCCAATATTCCCATTGAGTTAGTCTGATCCAGAATCTTTTCAAAAGCTTTATTTCGTGATCTTCTATTACAAAAGGTTTGCAACCTGCTTGGCTAATGCATTGGCTGCTACTTCATTTTTTCGAAACCACATTTCTGGTTCTACCAATTCAAGTTCAGAAACAGCAGGATTGCCGTCGTTATCATTCACAATGTCCACGCGAGCATATAAGGGAATGTTTTCACAAGCTTCCACTGCCGCTTTTGCCAAAGTAATTTCTCCTTCAGTCGGAGTATAGTCTTGCACACTACCACCGAAATCGTCTTGGACTCTAAAGTCACCGGCTTTCGCAACCTTAAGAACAGCATGGGTATACTCAGTGCCAATCATCATCAGGGATATTTCCCCTCTCGCTATTACACTATGCTGAAAAGGTTGAAGCATCATTGCTTCGCCTTTGATGAGTTCTTGATAGCGGTCTTCATGTTCAGAAATTGTATCTGGGTTTAACTTAAAAGTGTCCTTGGCGGCAGCAGAGATAGCCGGCTTTAGTACACTGTTTGCCCAGCCCAGTTCCTTGTGAATCTCTTCTAGTGACCTTTTCTCTCCAATTTCAAGGAAGACCGTTTCGACTACATTTACTCCTTCAGTTTGCAAATCTTCCAGATAGTGTTTGTCCAGATTCCAGATAATCGTTTCATAATCATTCACCAACTTAGTTTTCATGGATACGTCCATGAGCCACTCGCTGAATTCAGTAAACTTTTCAGCATAGTCCCATGTGGTTCTAAATAGGGCAATCTTAGTTTGAGTCCAGTCAAAGGATTCATCTGACCAAGCCACTTTTTTGGCACTGAAACCCAATTTTTGCAGAGCATCTAAGACCAATTGGTCTTCTTTCAAGACGTTATTAACGTATTCATTCCTTGTCTGAGGATTGACATAACGTTCATCGGTGAGTATTACTATATCAAACATTAGCTAACTGGTGATTTAATATACTTAATCCTTCATTAAAGCTTACAGGTTCGTATCCTAATTCTCTTTTTGCCTTGTCAAGAATAAAGCCAGTTTTAGCAGGCCTTTTCGCCGGTTCAGTGAAGATGGATCCGTCTACCTCTTCAATTAAAGACTTATCAAGATCAAAGAAATCGGCAGTGGCAATGGCGATATCGTACGGCGTGAGTAGATCTCTGCCTGAGATATTGAATACTCCTTCAAGTTCTTTTTCTGCTATCAAGGCACAACCTTTGGCTAAATCCTCGGCGAGTGTAGGAGTTCTCCACTGGTCATTCACCACCCTAATGTTCTTTTTTTCTTCCAGACTCTTTTTCACCCACAAAATGATATTTGATCTACTCATATCTTTGACGATTCCATATACGAGGACAGTACGGATTACTGCGTGCTTGAGCCCACTCTTTTGCAAGATTCTTTCTGACTTAAGTTTACTTTCTCCGTACGTGCTTAGCGGGTTTGGCAGATCGTCTTCCGTGTAGGGACCATTTTTACCGTCAAAAATGAAGTCGGTAGATAGGTGAATGAAGAAGGCACTACATACTTCA
>JABSPG010000067.1 GCA_013214445.1 Ekhidna sp.
TATTGTTACAAATGGCTTTAATCCCAAAGAAGATCATTTCGGAATTGATATTGTTTCTAAAGAGAATGAACCTGTACTTTCTGTCGCTGATGGAGTGGTGGTCATGTCGTCTTGGACGCTTGATGGAGGCTATGTGATAGCTGTGCAGCACGTTGGGAGCTTGATTTCTGTGTACAAACACAATTCGGAATTGTTTAAAAACGTTGGTAATTTTGTAGCCGCAGGGGAAGTGATTGCTACAATAGGTAATACAGGTGAGTTAACATCAGGTCCTCATCTGCATTTGGAGTTGTGGCACAACGGGAATCCTGTAAATCCGCAAGAGTACATTGCATTATAAAACAACATTATGCTTAGTAAAAACAACAAGGACGTAGAGGAGCTTAGTAATTCCAGCAACATTATTGGTAAAGGAACGATCGTAAATGGAAGTATCGAAACCTTTGGAAACATTAGAGTTGAGGGAAAAATAGTTGGAGATATTAAGACAAAATCAAAAGCAACTACAGGTCCTGATTCTTCAGTTGATGGAAGCATTTTGGCTCAAAATGCTCAAATAGAAGGTCATGTTACCGGAACAGTGGAGATCACCGAACAATTAGTTTTGAAAGCTACAGCTACCATAGAGGGCGATATCGTAACCAACAAATTACTAGTTGAATCAGGAGCCAGTTTTAATGGTAAATGTAAGATGGGTGTAAAGAGTAAGGAAATCAAAATTGGGAAGACTGAAGGTGATGAACGGCAAGCCCTCAAAGCCTGAAAAGGTCGAGGCAAAGCCATTCATGAAGTACTATGCGCTGGCTTTTGAGTTAGTTGCATTTAACCTTGCGCTTATTCTGGGAGGCTATTATTTAGATGAATTTCTACGTACAAGTCCAGCTTTTATTTTGCTAGGTACATTCCTTGCCACAGCAGGAACCATCTGGTTGCTGGTAAAGTCTTTGAAATGAGAAAGTGGATCTTACTGGCAGTCATCACATTAGCTTTATTGGTATTCGGATACTTAAACACCTCGGCTTTTGTTTTGGGTCAGACCTATTATATAATACTCGCTTTCTTTTCAATACAAACTATTGTTCTCTTCAGAGTCGATCAACTTGCCCCTGTCCAATGGAAGGTTCAAGTTTCTCTTGTAAAGATCGTTTTGAGATTGCTAACCGCCTTGATATTTTTTACGGTTCTTCTATATACAAGCGAAAGTCCGATAAATACTGTGATTCAATTCATAGTCATCTATTTGATATTTATGATCTTTGAAATAGTTGAGGCTTTGACTAACTTGCGCCGAAATTGAGGAAACAACAAACGTTCGATGGAAATAGGGTCAATTACAAAGCAATCTAACTTACTGAAAATCAATTACTTTTTGGTATTATTCATGCTTATGATTCCAAACCTCACTTGGGCGGCCGGAGGTTCCAATAAGGAGGGAGAAAAATTTAACCCAGCAGAACTGATTAATCACCATATCTCTGATGCCCATTCATGGGAAATTTATCATGGTTTAACCGTACATTTACCAGTAATTCTCTATTCAGAAGAGAAGGGTTTAGATGTTTTTTCATCGTCCAACTTTTATGATGAAGATCACAATGTGGTTCCATATAGAGGTTATGTAATGGATCATGAGCATATTTCTTTGGAAAATGGGAATCACGTTTTCGACATTTCGCTCACAAAAAACGTTCTGTTTTTGATTTTCGATGCTATCATCTTAATACTCGTTTTTACTGCGGTTGCTCGTGGGTACAAAAAGAACGCTGGACGAGCACCCAAAGGGATTCAAGGATTCTTTGAGCCAATTATCATCTTCATTAGGGATGATGTCGCAAAGGATAACATTGGTAAGAAGTATGAAAGATTCATGCCGTTTTTGCTTACTGTTTTCTTCTTCATATGGTTTGGTAATCTGTTGGGTCTACTTCCTGGCGCTGCAAACCTTACGGGTAACATTGCAGTGACTATGGTATTGGCTCTTTTGACTTTGGTTATCACGTTATTTTCCGGAGGCAAAACTTATTGGTTGCACATCGTAGATCCACTTGGGAAGTCTATGCCATGGGCAGGAAAAATTTTACTCTATTTGATTTTGTGGCCAGTGGAAATAATTGGAATTTTCACTAAGCCATTTTCATTGATGATCCGATTGTTTGCTAATATAACAGCGGGTCATATTTTGATTTTAAGTATTATCAGCTTGGCTTTCATTTTTGAGAGTTTGGCAGTAGGTGTCGTGGGAGCCACATTAGCTACAGTAATGAATCTACTAGAGCTTTTTGTGGCAGTGTTGCAAGCTTATGTTTTTACACTTCTTTCAGCATTGTATTTTGGACAGGCAGTAGAAGAGCATCATTAACTAAACTATTTTTTTAAACTATAAACAATTAATCATGGGAGCAATTGGAGCAGGAATTGCAGTTTTAGGAGCTGGCCTAGGTATCGGTTTGATCGGTAAAGGTGCTACTGAAAGTATCGCAAGACAGCCTGAAGCAGCTGGAAAAGTTCAGACAGCAATGATTATCGCAGCAGCACTTATTGAAGGTGCAGCGTTATTCGGAGTGGTAGTTGGACTTCTAGCTACAATCGGAGGTTAATCCATTTTTGGAATATGACTATGACCACATTAGGTGGCATGGTCATGTTCTTCTTTAAATTAGTCGTTTATTTAAAAACAACATATCGTGTCACTAGTAACTCCAGACATAGGGCTGATCATCTGGCAGCTGATCATCTTTCTTATTGTATTATTCATATTGAGAACATTTGTTTGGGTACCTATTCTCGGTGCTTTAAAAACACGTGAGTTTCAGATTGAAGATTCGCTTCGAGCAGCCGATCACGCCAAAGAAGAGATGAAGCAAATACAGGCAGATAATGAATATCTCCTGCAGGAAGCTCGTATTGAAAGAGATGTTATTTTGAAGGAAGCAAGACAGGAAGCAACCCAAATTGTAGATCATGCAAAAGCGGAAACTTCAGGAATTACCTCAAAAATGATTCAGGATGCAAGAGATGCCATAGAATTGGAAAAGAGGGCTGCTTTGGTTGAGGTGAGAGAACTTGTTGGCACTTTATCTTTAGAGATCGCAGAGAAGGTTCTTAGAGAGAAGCTTTCAGATGATAAGTCTCAGAAATCTTTAGTAGAGAAGTTTATTAAGGAAGCAAAAATCAACTAAGAATGTCGACTGGAAGAATTGCGGTTAGATATGCTACACCAATCCTAGAATTGGCAGAGGAAAGAAAGGTCTTAGACAAAGTGAAGGCCGATATGGAAACTTTTACGACCATATGCAGTGAAAGCCGAGATTTTTCTTTGATGCTAAAGAGTCCGATTATCCCTCACGCAAAGAAAGCGGAGATATTAAAGAAAATTTTCGCAAAAAAGGTTGACGATCTGACGCTGCAAGCTTTTGATATAATTGCTATAAAAAGTCGTGAGGATCTTTTGGAAGACATAGCTAGAGAGTTTTTGCATCTCTACAACCAGAAGAAAGGTCTGGCGGAGGTCTCCGTGACCACTCCTACTAAACTAGACAAGACACTTACCAAAGCATTTGAAAAATTTGCGAAAGAGATTACAGGCAAGGATCCTATTTTGGAGAACAAAGTAGATCCCGAGTTGATCGGAGGATATATTTTGAAAGTTGGTGATCGTCAAATTGACGAGAGTATAAGTGGCCAGCTTAAGGAACTGAAATTGAAATTTTCGAAAAAATAAATAACAGAGGCCGACAGGCTAAACAAATAATACTATGGCACAAGTAAGACCTGATGAGGTTTCAGCAATTTTAAGAGAGCAGCTTTCTGGTCACAAGACTGAGGCTGAGCTTGAAGAAGTAGGTACTGTATTACAAGTAGGTGACGGAGTAGCTAGAATATATGGACTATCCAATGCTCAGGCAGGAGAACTTCTTGCTTTTGAAAATGGTCTAAACGCTCTTGTTCTAAATCTTGAAGAAGATAATGTTGGGGCGGTACTGCTTGGAGACTCTGCTGAGGTAAATGAAGGTGATACTGTCAAAAGAACGGGAAAGATCGGTTCGATCCAAGTTGGGGATGGCATGTGTGGGCGAGTGGTTGATACGCTAGGGATGCCTATAGATGGTAAAGGTGATATCGAAGGAGAGACTTTTGAGATGCCACTTGAAAGAAAGGCGCCTGGCGTAATTTATAGGGAGCCGGTAAGTGAGCCGCTGCAAACGGGTATCGTTTCTATCGACTCAATGATTCCTGTGGGTAGGGGACAGAGAGAGTTAGTAATTGGTGATCGTCAGACTGGGAAGACAGCTGTTGTGATCGATACAATCATCAATCAGAAAGAATTTTACGACAAAGGAGAGCCAGTATTCTGTATCTATGTTGCCATTGGACAAAAGGCTTCAACGGTCGCTGGTATCGTTGCTCAGCTAGAAAAGGCTGGGGCAATGGCTTATACTGTGGTTGTTAGTGCTTCTGCTTCAGATCCTGCACCGATGCAATTCTTTGCCCCTTTTACTGGAGCGGCTATTGGTGAGTATTTCAGGGATACAGGCAGACCTGCCCTTGTTGTTTATGATGATTTGTCTAAACAAGCAGTTTCTTACCGAGAGGTGTCACTTCTTCTAAGAAGGCCACCAGGACGTGAAGCATATCCTGGAGATGTATTCTACCTTCATTCAAGACTTTTAGAAAGAGCGGCGAAGGTGATCAACGATGATTCGATAGCTAGCCAGATGAATGATCTTCCTCCTTCATTGAAAGACAAAGTGAAAGGTGGTGGGTCATTGACTGCACTTCCAATTATTGAGACTCAGGCAGGTGACGTATCGGCTTACATACCTACAAATGTAATTTCGATTACAGATGGACAGATATTCTTGGAGACAAACCTGTTTAACTCTGGTATTAGACCTGCAATTAATGTGGGTATTTCTGTATCGAGAGTAGGAGGATCAGCTCAGATTAAGTCGATGAAGAAAGTATCTGGTACTTTGAAACTAGATCAAGCACAGTTCCGTGAGTTGGAGGCATTCGCTAAGTTCGGCTCTGACCTTGACGCTGCGACTAAAAGAACGATTGATCGAGGTAGAAAGAATCAGGAAATATTGAAGCAGCCACAGTTTTCTCCAATCCCGGTAGAAGAACAGGTTGCAATTATCTATGCTTCGACCAAGGGATTCCTAGATCCAGTGCCTGTGAACAAAGCAAAGGAATTTCAAACTGAATTTATGGATGCTATGCGAAGCACAGGTAAGGACGCTCTTGCCGATTTTAAAGCTGGCAAGCTAAGCGACGAGGCAGTTGCAAAAACTGCTGAGATTGCTAAAGACATTGCATCTAGATACAAAAACTAATTAGGTAAATGGCCAATCTTAAGGAAGTAAAGGGTAGGATTCAGTCAGTTGTTTCGACACAGCAGATCACAAAAGCCATGAAAATGGTTGCAGCTGCTAAGTTGAGAAGGGCTCAAGATCGAATTACCCAAATGCGGCCATACTCTCAGAAGCTTTCTGAAATCATTCAGAATGTTTCTGCGGGAGAAACGGATTCAGGTAACAACCCATATGCACAGGATAAAGCAGTTGAAAGGGTACTGATTGTAGCTATATCTTCTGACAGAGGTTTGTGTGGCGGTTTCAATAGTAGCATTTTTAAGGGTGTTTTGGCTCTGATAGATGAAAAATACAGAGAGGCAGAAGCTACAGCTAATTTGGAGATCTTGCCTATTGGGAAAAAGGCTTTTGAATACTTCTCTAAAAGGAAGTACCAAGTCATAGACAACTACGCCCATTTGATGGGTAAGCTTAATTTTGGGGATGCAAAAGAAGCTGCAGAAATGGTAATGGAAGGTTTTTTAGCTGGTGATTACGATAGAGTAGATATCGTTTATAACGAATTCAAGAATGTGGCGACTCAGATTGTTCGCAAGGAACAGTTTTTGCCTATTCAAGAAAGCGACGATGCGGCAGAAAGTCTAGCACCTGTTGATTATATCTATGAGCCATCAAGGGATTTCATTTTTGATGAGTTAGTTCCTAAGTCTTTGAAAATCCAGTTTTACAAGACACTGTTAGAATCTAATGCTTCAGAGCATGGTGCTCGGATGACTGCAATGGACAAAGCAACGGAAAATGCGGATGAACTTCTCAAAGATCTTCGTTTGACATATAATAGAACAAGGCAGGCTGCCATTACCAAGGAAATTCTGGAAATTGTGGGTGGTGCTGAGGCACTGGCACAAGGTTGATGATTGGTACAATCTATCGTACTATTCGGGTTTTATCCATAGATATTGTAATCGGAGTGGTTATTCTGCTCCGATTTTTTTGTGCTCAATTTGAAGTAATGCCTACTTGGCATATTTATGTATTGCTAGGTGTTGCTGTGTGGATTATCTATACAGTGGATCATATGAGAGATTCAGTCAAAGCAAGTGTAGGGGATCGGGAGCGGTATGCGTTCCACTCAAAGAACAGGAAGCCTCTGTTGCTGATGGTTCTTATTCTGTTGTGTTCCGTTTTTCCCCTTCTTTTCTTTGTACCAACGCAAATTTTGTTATTTGGCAGTGCATTAATGGTCCTTTCTGGGATTTATCTTCTGGTCCAACAGCACTTATCCTACCTATTCTTCAAAGAGTTTTATATCGCTTTGGTATATGTTTTTGGAATTCTAATGATTCCGGTTCTACTAGGTGGTGATGTTCCATTTATTTACTTTGTTAATTTTTTACTCTTGGCTTTTTCGAATTTGATCCTGATTTCTTGGTACGAGAGAGAGCAAGATGAGCAAGATGGATTTGAATCAATCGCGACTCGATTAGGTGATGAGTTTCTGAGCAAGGTTTTGCTTGTTATCCTGTCTTTTGGAACTCTGCTATCGATGTTGTTAGCAGATACTATAGGCCTTTATTTTTTCATTTGCTTCTGCATTTATATTTCTGTTTTCATCTATTACAGCTACTTTGGAACGCGCGATAGATACAGAATAGTATGCGATGCTGTTTTTCTTTTCCCACTTCTGTTCTGATGGCTGTCAACGATTTCGATCTAGTTGCGCCATTCTATGATTTGCTAGGAAGAATTGTATTCGGGAAATCTCTAGTCCGTGCTCAGTTAGCACAGATCAATGAAATAACACCCGGTAGTTCAGTGCTTATTTTGGGAGGTGGAACTGGGGAAATGCTAACCCACATGGGTGAGAGCAGGATTGTTTTTGTAGAACAGTCCAAGAATATGATTCAGAGAGCAGAACAAAGACCCACTGTAGCAACAGTGAGGTTTGTAAATATTGACTTTCTGTATTTTCAAGCTCGAAGTAAGTTTGATTATATCGTCTGCCCTTTTTTTCTTGATTGCTTCGATACAGCGTCTTTGACTCAAGTAGTTAGGAAATGCAAGTCGATGTTAGCCTCATCTGGGCGGCTAATAGTAGCTGATTTTGAGTATCAAAGAGTCAATAGCTTTATACTAAATGCGATGCATGCTTTCTTTAGTCTAATGGCAAACTTGCAATCAAAGAAACTCAAACCATTGAATGAAATTGTGCTTTCCGAAGGATTTGAGTTAGTGGAAGAAAGATTTTTGCATCGAAATGCTCTTTTTTCTCGTCTTTATAGAAACCTTTGAAAAAGGAAACTGTCATTTATATGACTGTGAGCAATACCCATACCATCCACAAGCACCTGATACTACAAAGTCAGAAAGGAGATCAATCCGCAATGTCTTCATTGTATGGTCTCTATGCTAAGGCTATGTATAACATTTGTCGGAGGATGATGGGCGATGAAGAAGAAGCAAAGGATCTATTACAAGAGTCATTTATTGATGCATTTCAAAAGCTTCCTTCCTTGAGAGAGGTAAATACCTTTAGTTCTTGGATTAAGCGGATTGTCGTAAATAATTGCATTAATGCGATAAGAAAGAAGAAACTAGATACCTCACAGTTAGAGGAAGGTTCTGATTTTATAGAGGAGGAGGAAGATGATTTTGAGTATACACATTTCCAGGCTGGGCAGATTATGCAGGTCATTAATTTGCTCCCTGAGGGGTGTAGGACAGTACTCAATTTGTATTTATTTGAGGGATATGATCATAAAGAGATTGGTGATATTCTAGGTGTAACCGAGTCTGCTTCAAAGGCTCAATATTGTAAAGCAAAGGCAAGAATTAGAAAATTATTAGTCGAAGAAAGGAGTCAGAATGCGGGATAGTTTAAAGGAGCGTATTAATAATTCCAGAGAAGAATTTGACCTGTACCCATTTGATTCCGATAAAGAATGGTTGGAGGTGGCACCACTATTAGCTCAAAAAAAATCATCTAAAACCTTTAGGTTTATTGGGATAGCAGCTTTGTTGACCTTGATACTTGGTTTTGGTTTTTTGCTATCATTTCAGAGCGATACTGAAAACAGTGAGTTGGCAGAAATGGAGAATTATTACGATGGTGCAATAAACCAGAAAATTAGCCTCATCAAAAATCAAATTGACGATGACAGCATTTTGGAGGATATCGAAGAGATGAACATTGCATTCTCTGAATTGAAAGCAGACCTTAAAGACAATGTAGATAACGAAGAAGTGGTAACAGCTATGATGGAAAATTATAGGCTAAAACTGCAGATTCTAGAGGAGATATTGAAGGAATTGGAAAAAGAAAGAGGTGAAGAGGTACTTTAACATAATCGCATTTGTCCTAATGACTTTGCCTCTCTTGGGGCAGGTAAGACTGGAGCGTGATTACAATCGCTCTTTTTCTGTTCCAGAAGATGCGAAGGTAGAGGTGGTTAGCAAATACGGAGAAATCATTATTCGCACATGGGATTTGGACTCTGTGCGGTTCGATGTAGTAGTTCGCGCCGAAGGACGAAACTCATCAGCTGTTGCTAAATCAATGGCACGGGTAGATGTTAAGTTTAAAAAGGTAGGAAGTGTTATTTCTGCTATAACAGAGATTAGTAGTGGTAATGGTTTCTTTGGCAGTGTTGTAAGTGAGGTTGGTGGTGCTATGGGGGCAAATAAATTAAAAATCGATTATGAGGTCTTCTTGCCTAAGGAGGTTTTACTAAGTGTGGAAAATAAGTACGGAGATGTTTATTTGACCAGCATTGACAACAAGGTAGATCTTAATGTCTCGCACGGGGATATAAAAGCAAACGATATAAACGGATCACTAAATCTGAAGCACAGTTTTGGTAAATCGTCATTTGGGGTGATTCAGGAAGGTATATTCACTCTTCGCGGCTCAGAAACCACGGTAGATAGAGCCATAGCGCTAAATGTAGAGAGTGGTAGTTCTGAACTGAGGATAGATGAGATATCCAATATTCAACTCAATTCTCGAAATGACAAAATTCATCTGGTAGAAGTAGAAGAGGTGATCTGTGAGGGTTCATTCACAAATCTAACTGCTGACCTTTTGAAGGGATCGGCTAGGCTGGATTTTAGTTATGGCGATATCTACTTGGGAAGGATTGTTAAGGATTTTGATGCCATTGACATTACAGGAAAATCAACGGACATAAACCTGATATTGAATCAGGCTTCTTATATCAAAACCTTTATCAAAGGGCCTGAGGATAGAATGATCTTGCCAAATAGTATGCTAACAATGCAAAAGGATATTTTTGCAGATCAGGAAAAGATATCTTTATCTGGATTTGTGGGTAATACGAATACCAGACATAGCAGGTTGAATATTAATGCAGATGGAGGAGAACTGATAGTGGCTATTAAAGAAACTCCATTTTTTGTAGACAAAGACTAAGACCCTCCTCATCCACCGAACCCTGATGAAAAATGCTTTTGTAATTACTTTTTTACTGTTGTCTTTGTTTGTCAAGGGCCAACAACTTTATGAAAAATCTGGGGGTATACGATTAGGCCACACCTCTGGATTAACGTTTAAGAAGTTCATTACTGAGGATGAAGCAGTAGAAATAATTCTAAGTGGTAGAAATGATGGTCTTCAAGTGACTACTCAATATCTCTTTCACGAACCGATGGAGTTTTCATTTAATGATCGTTTTTATCTTCATTATGGAATTGGTGGACACGTGGGATATGAAAAATTTGATGACCTTGCTAAAACACTTGTGAATGCTGAAGGTGATGCTTTCGTTTATGAATCCAAGAGTTTTATAACTATGGGAATAGATGCCAGCTTAGGTATTGAATATAGGTGGTTGGAAGTTCCTGCAACTTTTGGGTTTGATATTAAACCTTACTTCAACTTCATCGGTATGAGGCATACCAAGGCAAAATTTTGGGATGCAGCGATCTCTTTTAAATATGTTTTTTAACTGATGAGGACCCTCTTAATTCTGCTATTTGTATTTGTAATGACGCCAGCCTTATTTGGTCAACGCTACATCGATACCAATAATCCACAGGACGAGGAAATAAAATCACTATTGAGTAAGCAAAATGATCTGAATGCTTTTGGAGCACTTGATTTAAAAATTAGTGACTTTAAAGATGAGCGAGGACTACTTGTCGGTGCATATGGTGGATTTATTATCAATAGGAGGTATCTATTTGGAGTAGCTGCCTATGGCTTGGTCACCAATATGGAATTTGATGGTATAGTTCCTGGACAGGTAGATACCAAGCAGCTCAATCTCAATGGAGGATATGGAGGTATTCTTATTGGAGGAACGATAGCTCACAAAGAGCTTGTTCACATCAGCATTCCTATTGTGTTAGGTGCCGGCTCACTCGAAGTGGTTGATCGCGACTTTTTTATTAATAACCCAGCTGATTCCGAGTTTACAGTCGAGAACTCGGTATACTTTGTAGCTGAACCTGGAATTGAACTAGAATTTAATATCACAAAGTACTTTAGATTAGGGGCTGGAGCTACATACAGGCATGTTTCTGGCTTAGAGCTTGACAATGTAGAAGATGAAGATATCTCTGGAACAACTGCTATGCTGAGTTTCCGATTTGGAAGATTCTGAATCCGTATCTTTGTAGTGTTTAACCTACACGCTACTCCTTTTGAAGTTCATTCGTACGATCATTTGCGTTGGCCTGTTCTTGACAGGAACATTGGCCTACTCACAATCCAGTGAGTACGATCAAGTCCTTGTTCTAGTTGGCGAAGCGGATTCAACACTTTATGACAATCCAGAGCGCAGCTTAGATTTAGCTGAAGAGGCAAACGCGTTGGCGAAAAGCCTGAAAAATGATTCTCTAATAGCGCTCACTCTCAATAGAATGGGTAGCGCGCAGTGGTCATTGGGAAATGAGATAAAGGCTCTGGAAAACATTCAAGCCTCGCTGCAGCTAGCAGAAGCAAGTAAATTAGAGGCAATTGTAGCTAAGAATCTTGGAAACATTGGAAATATCTATGCAGCCTCAGGTTTAGATTTAGATGCCATAGGTTACTATAAATCTGAATTAGAATTGCAGAAAAACCTAGGCAATAAATTCAGGCTATTTGCTGTAAATAATAATATTGGTAAATCTTTTTTGGATTTGCGGATGTATGATTCTGCACGGAACTACCTGAATGCAGCTGGGGCATATCTTGACCAAAGCTTTGAACAATTTCACTCCATTTTCTTCTTTAACCATGCCGAACTAAACTTTGCTGTTGGTAACTATGATTTAGCAGATTTGCTTTTGAGAATGACATATCAAAATTCCGAAAGATTTTCTAGCAAGCGAGGATTGATTCGAGCAAATCAGCTACGTGCCGAACTCGATTTGACATTAGGATTTCCTAAAAAGGCTCTATTGCAGGCAGAATTAGCCTTTGAGCTAGCTAGGGAAAGCAAAGTAAAAGAGCTCATTTACATATGTAGTAAAACACTTTCGAAGTGTTTTGCAGCCCTAGGTAGATTTGAAGAAGCATATGAAAAAGAGGTTCTTCATGAGCAGTATCTTGATAGTGTTCGGAGTGTAAATACGATAAATGAACTGGAGTTGCTTTCCTACTATCAGCGACTATTTAAGTTGAGAGTTTTGGAAACGAAGAATACGACAAATAGAGAACTTGCTGAGAAAAGAGAGCTAATCATTCATGAATTAGTGATTGCACTTGTAGTTGCAGCTGTGCTAATAGCAGTCATTGTTTTGGTAGTACGCGAGTTAGGTATCCGAAAAAGAGAACTGGAGAAGTTGAATTCCTTTAAAGCAAAGATTTTTGCGATCGTTTCCCATGATCTCAAATCCCCAATACAGTCGGTTTCTTCAGTCATAGAGATGTTCAATCAAAAATTAATCACTAAGGAAGAAATAGAACCATTTATTCCGGAAGTTCA
>JABSPG010000669.1 GCA_013214445.1 Ekhidna sp.
TTCTGGTCAGATGAAGATGTTGAAATTCTAAATCTCAGCGGCAAAAAGGAAGAGATAGCCAGGGAGGTAGAATCTGCCAGCAAAACGCACGACAGGGTTATATGCCTCACCACCCCTCTTCAGTTTTCCTATGATGGAATAAACGCCGCAGATGTAGCTACATGCTGCTTTCTTCACTTCAATCTTGGCAGAATAAAGTCTGCAGCAGATGAACGAATCATTGACACATACTCAAAAGAAGTATCTAATAATCATGGATTTATACTGAGTGGACTGCTGCCCGAATACATGGAGACCTATATCGGAGAGCTTCCGAAACAAAGAAATATGTTTAGAAGAATCATTAAAAAACTCATAAACCGAGATTTATCATGGACTTGATCGCATTCTTTATAACCAGCATACTTATGTTTTTTGCCATGTATGGTCTGGTGTTGGTTTTGGCTGGGACTACCCATAAAACTAGAACAGTAAAGAAGGCATCCTCCTTACCTACAATCAAGGTGCTATTGCCAGCATATAAGCCGGACCAAACATTTTTGAAAGTACTGGCAAGCCTATACAAAGCAAAAAAAGATTATCCCGTAGATGTATTCATACTCTTTCAAGAAGCTGATGCAGACATTGTGAAAGAGTCAACAAAGTATGGATTTGATTACGTCGAGCGACAATTCAGTCACCTACCTGGAAATAGCTACCGACATGCGCTGCAATTTATTTGTGAAGAGCATCTAGATGAGAATAGCAGTGAATACACACTAATCCTTGACAAGGACAACATAATGGACGAAGGTTTCTTCGATCAATTGGCGCGAGTATCCCTTCAGGAATATCACCTAGTACAAGGTGTAAGAAAACCCATTGAAATTTCGGAAGGCATTCAGCTCTTTGATGCAATTTCTGAACGATACAATGATCTGATGCTGAGAAAAGGGAAACTTCAACTAGGAGGTGTTTTGGAGATCAGTGGCAGTGCCGCAGTGATAAAGACTGAATTATTCAAGCACGCAATTATGCAAATGGATGAAAAGGCACCAGGATATGACAAAAACTTCATGGTGAAGCTACTTGCCTATCCTACAAAATTAAAAACTCAGTTCTGTGATCAACTCATCGTAAGAGAAGAGAAAACAGCTGAAATAGAAAACTACCAAGCGCAGCGATTGAGATGGTTTGGAGAGCAATACTTCAATGCATTTTTCAACGCTAAATCATTACTAAATACCGCCTTTCTAAAAGGTAAATTTAGAAGTTTAGATTACCTAATTACGCTAATAAGACCTCCTAGATCGCTTCAGTTAGTAGCATCTACCTTATTAGCTATCAATGATTTAATAGATGGTAACTTAAGCTATTTATCAATACCATTCGTTTTCAATCTCGTCAGCTTTGTGATAGTGGCATTGCCATTGATGAAACCGAAGGTGCTGAAGCAATTTCTATTTGGTCTTCATAAGATCATCGTCAGCAATCTGGTTACTAGCCTTACCTGCCTCAAAGAGAAATATCAAAACACTTTCATTCACACCAGATGATTTCTGAATTAACCTCCAAGTCCAAACAACTAACTGTGACGCACGGTATCGCGGGAGGCTATTTTCTGATGCCAATCCCAAAAGTGATATCCATGGTTCTTCTGACTGCATTGGGCATTGCCGGAACCTACTTTGGAGGGGCTAAGCTAGCAATCATTTTGATGCTTGGATTTATCGTCATACCCCCTGTACTGGCGGTGGTATGGAAGACCCAAATCGGGATATACATCTTGATCACTGCATCTTTCTTCCTAAGTGTAGGATTACGATTGATACCTCAGATACCTATTGGCATGTCCATAGACTTCCTCATATTACTTATGCTGGTAGGTAAGATCTTTCGAATACAATTTGAACGTGACTGGTCTCGACTAAAAAGCCCCCTCACTGTTATCATTGCGATTTGGGTGCTATACAACCTTTCTCAAATAGCGAATCCATGGGCAGCATCACGTACTGCATTCTTTTATGTGATTCGTCCAGCTGTCGGTTATCTCATGTTGTATTTTCTAATCTGGGATACAGTAAAGGGAACCAGAGAAGTAAACCATTTTTTCAACTATGTGCTATTCCTGGGATGGATCGCTGCGATGTGGGGGATCTATCAATTTTTCTTTGGCTACTTCGGTTGGGAAATGGGACATATTATACGGACAGATACCATTCATCTGGTATTCAATCATGGAAGATGGAGAAGTTTTG
>JABSPG010000670.1 GCA_013214445.1 Ekhidna sp.
AATCAAGCCTTGAGCTTTAATTCTTTTGTCGTGGAATGTTTCATAGGGTGAAGAGACACCACCAGCACAGACTCCCACGTTAAAGAGTTTGTCTGAATCTACTTGTTTTAAGGAATCTAAAAAGGTAACCGCACTAGCTACATCATTGGCATGGTGGTAAGGGTCTACATCGCATTGGATCCCTTCACTTTCTCCAATTCCTCTGGTGTCAATAGATAAGGTGATGTAGCCTTTCTTAACGAACTTTGCGGCATAAAATCCTGCTGCATGTTCTTTCAAAGATGTGGCAGGTGGAGCAATGACCATAGCTGGTTTTTTCTCACCTTCTTGGTAATCATCAGGAATAAAGAGGTTTCCAACAACCGTTTTGCCTTTGCTTTTAAATTCTACTCGGTGTTTCCCGGTGGGGAATGTTTGGTTTGAAGGTATTGTTTTAGGAATCGTCAATCGTTCTATCGAAGAACGGCCAATTACTGCTAGAATCGTTAGCACTCCCAGAATGATAAATAATGCTGTCATTTGAAGGAATTTTATTTTGAGCAAAACTCCTACGAATCAATTGCAGTCATTTGATGATTTGGCTGAAGGTTGAATAGATTTCGCTGATTTTTAGAAATTGTGTATAACGCTTAGCTAAAATCCTTAGGCTGGACATTCTTTAGTAAGCCTGTGGATGATAATGTTTGTGTGCGCCCAGCATGGGTAAGGTATTGAAAGAGGCCGAATATTTCAGAGGTTGGCCTGCCGAATGAATTTATTCAGGCGGGAAGTCCTTTACAGGCTTGTTTGTGAAGCCTTTTGGCAAGCCCCGTGATGGCTCACGGCCGTCTACTCGATTAGCTGCTTTTTTCTTTACCGAATGCGTAAATGATTCCTTTTGTAATAAAGCTAGGATAGACTGTGTGATGATCCTCGTCTGGTATAATTACTGATTTGATTTTCAGACCAATATAATTTCGAGAGCGTAATCGCATTTCAAAATCTCGCATTTCGGCTACCATGTTTGATTTCATTTTTTCTTCTTCTTTTCCGATGCATAAAAACAGATTGGCCTCCATTCTTTTGTTGGATTTGTAGTATTTCTCTTCAAATCGATTCAGGCAGTGCTTGTCATACCACAGTGAAGGGCTTCCGGCGAGATAGAAGTCAAAAAGTTCTGGAGAGGTAACCAAAATGTAGTTGGCCAACAATCCGCCAAATGAATGTCCTGCAAATACCTTCTTTGAAGAGTCAATCCTATAGGTACTATCCAAGAACTCGAATACGTCATCTCTCATAAAGGTGATAAAATCATCAGCCTTTCCTGAAGCTAATCTTGATTCTCTATTGTGTCCTCTAGGTTCATCAGGTGAATAAGTTGGAGTATAATCTCTTGTGCGACTGACAGTGCCTTTATCTCCTTTCGAATAAGAAATGCCAACTGTAATAAACTCTTCAGTTTTTAATCGTTTCGTTATGCTGGTAACTAGTGGAAAAGAATAATGAGAATCAGTAAGAATCAAAATGGGATATTGTTTATCTCCATTGGTATAAGAAGGGGGTAGTTTAACATAAAGTTCGTAGAATTTTTGATTAGTGGATGATTTGATTGAATGTACTTCTGTTCCATCAATTTCGAATGGTTTTGGTTTGGTCTCGGTTATTGTCGGAGTAATTACCTTATCACTTATAGTTTCGTTTGTAATGTTGTTTGTTCTGGCCTCTTTTTTACAAGCTATGGAAATCAAAGAAATGAAGATTAATAGGATAGTCTTATGCATAATTAGAGTTTCTTAGGTTGAAGTACTTGCAGCTAATGACTAGCTATTGAATATTAATTACGCCTAGAAGCATTCGTAGGAATATGCATCAGGATAGCAATCTAAATAGCTATAATTTAGTATTTGTGGCGCCCATTCAATTGTCCGGTTTTCTCTGAGGAGAAATTCCTTTACTTCTATTGAAACGATATTATTTTTTCTGATTGAGTACTGAGGATTAAAAGTAGAATAGATAGCATCTGAAAATTTCCCTAATCCAATCGAAGGGACAGTTTTTGGGTTTTTCATTTCATCATAGTGATAAGTTGTTTCTCTAATAACACTATCATAAGATCTTGTTTGTGGATAAAATGAAACTTCTCTCAATAATTGACCATCTGAATCATACTCATATTCTGTTTCCCTATCATATGGAGAACCAGGGAAGAAAACTCTTGAGGGCAATCCTTGATCGTTGATAAGATAGGTAAGAGAACCTGTAAAAGGAAGAGGTTCATTTGATCCATCATAAAAAAACACCTGAGTTGCAGTTAGCGTATATTGAACCTCTACTATATTGGTTTTAACAACTTCTCCGTCCTTAAAATTATCGGTCAGAATCTTAGTTACTCTTCCTAAATCATCATATTCAATAGCTACTTCAGCATCACCCGGTAACTAATAAGGATGAGATTAGTAATAGAATAATTTTTACAAATTGCATGCAAGACTTATCGATCATAAACTTCATCTTACTGTCCA
>JABSPG010000671.1 GCA_013214445.1 Ekhidna sp.
ACTTCTTCCAATGCTATGACACCCTGTTTTCGGTCTCTATGTACAATACACAAGTTGCACCCATGAGATGCTAGTTTTTTAACAGTAGCTAATCCAATCCCACTTGACCCACCAATAATCAGCGCTCTTTTGCCTTTCATGTCCATGATGTGAAAGTAAATAAAGTGTAGCTAAAATTGTTTGATAAAGCAGCTTCGCTTGATTTTCCCCACCTCAATATCGAATTCGCTCCATGTATTGAGTACATTTTTGTTGCTCTCCAACATTGGTCCTGAAGCCATGTGCGTTATTCCCTTTTTCTCATACATTATTTGCAAATAATCATAGATAAGGGCATGAATTCCAAGTTTTTGATATGCAGGCTTGATTCCGATCAAAAAGAGATCTGCCAGTTTATTGAAGAAAAAGGCCTTAAGAACATGAATAAACCCAAAAGGGAATAAGGATCCTTTTGCTTTTTGAAAAGCTTTGGAAAGAGATGGCAATGTAAGAGCAAAGCCAACTACCTCATCTGCTTCATTTACAATGATGCAGACAAATTCTTTTCTTACAAATCCGAAATACTGCTTGACATAGTAATCTATTTGTTTGTCGGTGAGCGGAACATATCCATAAAGATCGGAGTAGGCCTCATTTAGAACTTCAAAGACGCCAGGTGCATATTTGAGGATTTCTTTGGCATTTCTAAACTTTTTCACCTTGACTTTGAATCGTTCTTGAATAATGCGAACTGCCCGATTTACTTTTTCCGGATTCTTGGAAGGAGCTTTTCCTCTAAGCTCAACCCATGAAGCTGCTACTTCAAGCCCCCAGTCTTTATAGTGGTCGATGTAGTAAGGAAAGTTGTAAATAGTAGCTTGTGTAGCTAATTCATCAAAACCTTCTGTCAATGCACCTTCAAAATCAAGGTCTGTAAAGCCCATTGGCCCATGAATCGCCTTCGCTCCTTTGGATTCGACCCATTTTTTTGCCGTATCCAGCAGTATTTTAGAAACCTCTTTTTTGTCAATAAAATCAATCCAGCCGAATCTTGCTAAAGACTTTTCTTTAAGCTCAGACTCAAGCACTATTGCAGCTATCCTACCTACAATTCTCCCATCTTCTTCTGCAATCCAGTAGTTGGCATCTGCATGGTCGAATGCAGGATTTTTATCCTTTCTGAGCGTACTCATTTCAAAATCAATAAGCGGAGTGACATATTGATTATTGTCTTTGTACAACTGAAAGGGAAACTTTATGAATTTCTTGAGGTCCTTATTCGAAGTGACTTCTCTGATTGATAGTGTCATTTAAATCAGGTGGTTTTTCTTGTAATAGCTTAGGGCATCACTGAATCCTTCGGTTAGAGAGATATTAGGCTTCACTGATGAATGAGTTAGACTAGTAGTGTGAAGATCCCAATGTTGGGATATTTCATCAAATTTTTCAAGCGTGATTCCAGGTCTCTTATTTAACAATTTGTGCCAAATATCTGATAAAGCCATAGAGGTCTTTGCCAACCATATGGGTAGAGGAAAACTGCGAACTTTAGTCTCAAACACCTTCTTGAAAATATCTATAAAGTCATTATGATAGTAGGTATTGCCGTCACTGTAGTGAATAATTCCTTTTGTCGTTTGCATATCACTCACAATCATGGATGCTAGATCCTTGGCATGGATCATACTCATACGCTGCTTTGCATTGGAGACTGGATAAATACCAATTTTAGCACTCTTAAAAAGAGGTAAGAAGGCTTGATCTCCCGCTCCGTAAATTGCGGTTGGTCTGGCAATAAGATAATTGTCAAAGGAGTCAATTATTGTTCTCTCAGCGCTGAGCTTGCTTCTACCATAATGAGAAACGGGTTTATTTATTTTGGAAGGTCCATTTGCAGCATAGGATGATGTGTAGACAAATAACCCTTGATCTTTCAGTAAATCTGATTCTTTAAGTGCGCTAGATATACTCTGAGTGACACCTACGTTTACATCATAGTATTCTTGATTATTTAGACTGACAGTCAAACCCGCATTGTGCAAAAAGAAATCCAGCTGGCCAAAGGATTTCTTTATCGATGAAAACTGTTCCTCTAGATGTTTTCCGTAATCAATATTGACAATTGTCAATTTATTATCTGAAGGTGGCAATAAAGAAGTGTTGGCTCCCTTCCTGATGAGGGCATAGACTTCAATTTCTTGGGAAAGACATTCTTTCACCAAATATGATCCGAGGAATCCGTTTGCGCCCGTTATCGCAATTTTCAAATTAAGCCACTTCAGTTTGACGTCTTACATCAAGCTCATTTGCAACTTTCAATATCTTATCGATGGCAATATCTATCTGCTCGATTGTATGAGTCGCCATTAATGAAAAACGTATCAATGTATCTGTTGGCGCTACTGCTGGAGCTACCACAGGATTTACGAAGACTCCCTCTTCGAAGAGTCTCATAGTCATTTTATAAGCTTTCTCATTGTCCCTGATATAAATCGGGATGATAGGCGTCTCTGCG
>JABSPG010000672.1 GCA_013214445.1 Ekhidna sp.
TTGTAGTCAACAAGTCCCGCCTTTCTTAATCGTGTTAAAAGCGGATAGAGCGTTCCTTCCACTACCATAATCTTAGCTGAAGTCAATTCCTCCAACATGTCTGATGCATAGACTTCACCTCTGGAAATTATATTCATGATGCAAAATTCGAGAATACCTTTTCTCATCTGCACTTGTGTATTTTCAATATTCATGCGTTTCGTCATTTAGTTGAGGGTCTACTCTTTCAAGTCTATGATAAGAAGGAGCGCTGTTTTGCTCTGTCTCTCTCATTCTTGTTTCATACTTAACTCTCATTGCTGCCAAACTTTTAAATTAATACTGGATAGGTTTCGGTCATGTATACGAAAAGGTACTATGCATGGCCAAGTACTTTGTAAAAAATATACCTTCAGGTACAATCTTCTTTATAAAATGATATAATTAATTTGTTTTGTTATAAAATATAAATCTGAATGCTTTGTCGGGTATAAGCAATTGTTCACCGATCTTCGACGTTTCAATCAAATAGCTATGGCTAACTTGCAACGGATATTCGACCCCTAATATGAAGCATCTAATCGCCGGTCTTTTTGGGTTATTCATCTGCGTCAGGGCTGTTTGCCAGAATGATTCTGGAGATAGAGATAGCACGCCTAAGTACAGCAATGAATTCATGAACATTGGGGTGAGTGCTCGTTCTTTTGGGATGGGGTTTACGGCTGTTTCTTTTACTGATGATGTGACAGCAGGATATTGGAATCCTGCAGGACTCAACCAAATGTCTTCAGATCATCAACTAGTTCTTATGCACTCCTCTTATTTTGGAGGATTGGCAAACTACGATTATGCTGCCTTTGCAACCTCGGTAGATGACGAAAGTAAAATAGCCATTTCTGTTATTCGATTTGCGGTAGATGATATCCCAGATACCAGATTCTTGATCGATGTAAATGGTTCGATTAATTACGACAACATCCAGTTCTTTTCATCTGCTGACTATGGGTTTATTGGCTCGTATGCTCGCCAACTTCCATTCTTGGGAGGGTTAGACTTTGGTGGAAATCTTAAGGTTATTCATCGGACGGTTGGTAGCTTTTCAGATGCATGGGGATTTGGATTGGATGTGGGAGCTCAGAAGGAAGTGAACAATTGGAAGATAGGTTTGATGGTACGGGATATTTTTGGAACGTTCAATGCTTGGTCGCACAATACTTCTGAAGTAGAGGAGATATATGCACTGACTGGAAACGATGTACCGATAAATTCGCTAGAGGTAACACTTCCTAGAGCAATTCTTGGATTTGCCAAGTCGGTAGATTTCACAGAAAGGTTTGGTTTATTGGCATCCGCTGATCTTGACTTGACTTTTGATGGTAAGAGAAACACATTGGTAAGTTCTGATCTTGTTTCCATCGATCCCAAATTTGGAGTTGAGTTTGACTACAATAGACTAGCTTTCTTGCGATTTGGAATCAATCAATTTCAACAGATCAAAGATTTTGATGGAACGACTTCCTGGACCTTTCAGCCAAATATGGGTCTGGGCATCTCGTTCAAAGAGCTAACCATTGACTATGCTCTGACAGATATTGGAAATTTGGCTCCCGGACTTTTTTCTCACGTTTTTTCAGTAAAAGTTGATTTCAATGTTGAGAAGTAACATCATAGGATTTTTTCTTCTAGTTGGCAGCATCGCTACATATGCACAGTTAGGCAATGAATGGATAGATTCTAATAAGACCTATTATAAGTTTAAAATTGCTGACGAGGGCTTCTATCGAATCACACGAGATGAATTAGCTTCAGTGGGATTCCCAGTAGAAACTGTTGGAAAGAACCGAGTACAGCTCTTCAGAGAAGGGGAGGAAATTGCGTTGAATGTAAACTCGGAAGGAGCTAGTTTAGAATGGCTTGAGTTTTACGGTTATGGTAAGGATGGGACACAGGATGCTGATTTGTATGATCCAGGTGATCAACCACATACTTTCTACAGTTTATTTACGGATTCAGCGAGCTATTTCCTTACGTTTAATCTTGGTGATACAGATGGAAAAAGAGTTACATTTTCAAACGACCGAAATACGACTGGTTTAACGCCTGAAACCTATCATCTGGAGGATACTATTCAATTGTTTACAGGAAACTATGCACCGGGCCTAAAATTTGGGGCAGAGTCGGCTTTTAGTTTGAGTAAGTATGAAAATGGTGAAGGCTGGACTGGAAGCTTCTTGTCCAAGAACAATGTTCGGGACTACAACTTTACTCTGAACGATTATCAAACGAATTCTGGTGGACCAACCCTTGAAACGGTTCTAATAGGAGGGAATAGCCTGAATCACAATGCAGAGGTAGCGGTTGGCGAGAATAGTAGCTTATTGGAAAGACTGACCAACATTCAATTCAGTGGCTGGGGAAAGCAATCCTACGAACAAAATTTTACAGATATCAGCGTTGGTTCGAATGGAAATCTGCTTATAAGAGTGACAGCTGTGGGTTTTCCTGATGCTGCGG
>JABSPG010000673.1 GCA_013214445.1 Ekhidna sp.
CATCTGCTACAGCCGTCTTGGCACGTTTTTCTACCAGTATACTATTATTTAGCTCAAACACAGAAGTATCCTTGATATCCAATTCGAAATTGGTTAGTTCAGGAGCAGCATCGTACTCTGAGGAAAGCAAATGACCTTCAAGACTAATCGCCTCCAACCTATACCTACGACCAGGAATTGCAGTAAATCCATTATTGTCAGGAAGATAGCTACTGGAGTTCTGATCATAACTAAAACTGATAACTTCATTATCTGACTCAACACTTACCTGATAGTTTGGCAGAAACAGCTTGGAGCTATCTGCCTGAGTATATATCCGCACAAAAGATGCATCTGGTGCAGTAGATACTTTTGCGTCTATTACCACTATAGAAGCGTCTTCAAGTTCAAACTCAAATGGCTGACTGCAAGCAGACAAGAGAATCACACAAATACTACATAGTCTTATCATCAAAACTCAAATTTGTAGGTCAAAGTGGGTACGATGGTACCAATATTTACCAGTTGGAAAGGCTGAGCAGGAGCATCCTCCTGACTGGAGAAAAATACATTGGCTATGTTTTCCCTACTGTAGACATTGTAGAGCGTCAAAACCCATCGATCATTGTTCTTTTTTGTTTTACGGATCCTACTCTTGAGAGTAAAGACCAAATCCAATCTATGATAATCAGGAATCCTCTCTGAATTTCTTTCGGAGAACAGTGGTACATCTACTCCATCAATTTGGTAGGTAGCGACTGGCAGGCTAATTGGAGATCCTGAGATATACGTGAAGTTTGAAGATATCGTCCATTTTTTGGTAAGCTTCACGTCAATATTAGATTTGATATTATGAGGACGATCCGAATAGTACGGATACCTTTCACCACCGTTTATCTCTATGCCTTGGATTGGATCACTAACTCTAACAAATGCTCGAGAATAGGTATAAGAGACTAAACCAGTGACTTTTCCTTGATTTCTGGACAGTAAGAATTCTATTCCATGAACTGTTCCTTGACCTCTTAAAATGTCCTGCTCCAAATTTTCATTTAATAATAGTCTAGCAGCATCTCTATATTCGATTTGATTATTGAGCGTCTTATAGAAACCCTCAACTCCTATTGTCATTCCCGTTTTCTTTATCTCATGCTCTACTCCAATTGAATATTGGTCGATCACTGTCGGGGGGATGTATCTATCGCTCCCTTTCCAAACCGTGGCAGGATTGACTAACATAGTATTAGAAATAAGATGAAGAAACTGATTGATCCTGGAATAGCCAAGTCTTACAATAGTGTTATTCCAGCGCTGGCTAATCCCTAATCTGGGTTCCAGAGCAAAAGTGGTCGAAACAGCAGAACCGCTCTCCACTTTTTCCTCACCTACTTTGTTCTGACTAGTTAGTTGGCCGCTAGAACCATATAAATTAACAGTCTGAGGACCATAATTACCATAAAAATTGAGTCTCAGCCCTGGATTGATCTTGGTATTTTCGGAAATAGAAAAAACATAACTACCATGTACTCCGAGCGTGATAAGTCTCTCTTCATCCATCTCCTGTTCGGATGTCAACGAATTTGGACTATTTGGCCGAATTTCACCAATCTCTATACCGAACGAAGAAAAGTCTATTCCTGCTTCTAAAAAATCATTACTCACAGTGCTCTTGAGAGATAACTCTGATATTCCGTTTTCAAACCTAAATTCATCATTGAGTGTCAATCCTTCCGAAGAATTGGATAACCTACTAGATGAGATCTCTGATTCTAAAACCCAATCATTGTTAAAGAGGTGCGACCACTTCAAACCATTATTGAAGGTTGACCATCTGTAAATGATATCATCAGCATATCTGAAAAAGTCGCCTCCGTAGTAGCTTGTCAAAAACAAAGTATTGTTTTCATTCAATTTAAACCGTGAACTAAGGTTGGCATCTCCAAAACGTGCGGTACTTCTTAAAATTTCTTCATCAGGCACGGAGTTCAGAAGCCAGCCTACATAGGATATCCGACCGCCAACATGTAAATCAAGTCTATCATCAAAGTGCTTGCTTTTGACGCCCAAATTGGAATTAGCAATACCTATCCCTCCCGAAACATTAACCTTATCTTCTCCCCAATTATTCATTTTCACATCCAAGACGGAGGACGCTCTATTACCATATCGTGCCGGTATATTTCCTTTGTAGAGCGTCATATCGGACACAAAATCCCCATTGAATACAGAAAAAAATCCAAGTAGGTGTCCTGGATTATAGATAGAAGTATTGTTCATCAGAACTAATGTCTGATCATTTCCACCACCTCTAACATTCAGATAGGAAGAACTCTCACCAGAGACAGTGACTCCTGGTAAAGCAGTAGCACTCTTGACCACATCAAGTGTGCCTAGAAATGAAGGTAATTTTTCTAGCTTATCAATGTCAATCTTCATGACACCAACCTGTCCCTTTCCGAAGATCTGTTTGACTTGATTTCCTTCCACAATGACCTCATTCAGCAAGGT
>JABSPG010000674.1 GCA_013214445.1 Ekhidna sp.
TAACCTAATAGATACATGACTACATCGTCTAAAAGTAACACTGGAACCAGCATAATTAAATTCTCTAGTCATGTATCTATTAGGTTACGATATTGGCAGTTCATCTATCAAAGCGGCTATCGTTGATCCAGATACTGGACGGACCCTAGCAATTTCACAGCATCCTGAAGTGGAAATGAAAATTGATGCCCCGCACCCTGACTGGGCAGAACAGCACCCTGAAGATTGGTGGGAGAATGTAAAAGTTGCCACGAAAAAGGCCGTAGAAAAAGCAGGTGTTGATGGTAAAGAGATTGCCGCAATTGGCATTTCATACCAGATGCATGGTTTGGTATTAGTAGATAAGGAACAAAAAGTTTTGAGGCCTTCTATCATCTGGTGTGACAGTCGAGCGGTAGCAATCGGTAATGATGCATTCCAAGCTTTAGGAAAAGATGAGTGTTTAAGTTGTCTACTTAACTCTCCGGGAAATTTCACTTCTTCCAAGCTGAGATGGGTTAAGAATAATGAGCCGTATATCTACGAGCAGATTGATAAAATCATGCTACCGGGAGACTACATAGCCATGAAATTGACAGGTTCGGTTCAAACGACTGTTAGTGGCCTATCTGAGGGTATTTTCTGGGACTTTAAGACAAACAGTATTTCTACTCAGCTAATGGAGTACCATGGGTTTGACAGTAGTTTAATTCCTGAGGTAGTGGATACTTTTTCCATTCAGGGTGAATTATCAAGTCATGTAGCAGGATTACTAGGTCTAAAGGAAAGTATCCCCGTTGGGTATAGGGCTGGGGATCAACCAAATAATGCACTTTCATTGAATGTGCTAGAACCTGGGGAAATGGCGGCTACTGGCGGGACATCAGGGGTAGTATATGGCATTAGCAACAAGCCCATCTATGACAACCTTTCCAGGATCAATCCTTTCGCACATGTCAATCATCAATTTGATGATCCTCGAATTGGAGTTCTTTTATGCGTCAATGGATCAGGAAGTCTTTACAGTTGGATGCGTCAAATGTTAGAAGATGCCCAGATTTCTTATGAACAGATCGAAGAATTGGTTCAAAAGGTTCCGATCAATTCGGATGGTCTTCAGGTTGTACCCTTTGGCAATGGAGCTGAGCGCATACTAGAGAATCAAAATCCAGGAGCGAGCATCCGAAACTTACAATTCAGTAGCCACGGTAAAGCCCACCTCTACCGAGCTAGCTTAGAGGGGATAGCTTATGCTTTCATTTATGGAGTTGGAATCATGAGAGAAATGGGAATGGATGTCTCTGTAATGAAAGTGGGAAATGATAATCTGTTTCAATCAGCAGTCCTTTCGGAGACCATCACCAATGTCCTTTCCTGCCAGATTGAAATGATGGAAACCACAGGAGCTGTGGGAGCTGCTAAAGGAGCAGGTGTTGGCGCTGGAATATACAGTTCACTCACCGAAGCTTTTACAACCATGAAGCCACTACATGTCTATGAATACTCAGGAAATCAAGATCGATATAAGGAAGGATATGAATCATGGAAAGCCAATTTGGAAAACAACATATAACTAAAAAATCAACAAGAAAATGAGCGTTACAATAGGAGACAAGGAATACTTCAAAGGCATTGATAAGATTACTTTCGAAGGAAAGGAGTCAGATAACCCGTTAGCCTTCCGATACTACAATGAATATCAAGTTGTAGGAGGTAAATCCATGAAAGATCATCTGCGTTTTGCAGTGGCATATTGGCATACCTTATGCGGTACCGGCGGTGACCCATTTGGGCCTGGGACTAAACTATTTCCGTGGGATCAATCTAGTGATGTATTAGGCAGAGCAAAAGATAAAATGGATGCTGGGTTTGAATTCATTACGAAGCTAGGCGTCCCATACTATTGCTTTCATGACTTTGATCTGATTGATGAAGGACCTTCCTTAAAAGAATCCGCTGATCGATTGAACCAAATCACTGATTACGCTAAGGAGAAGCAATCGGCTTCTGGTGTAAAGCTTTTGTGGGGCACAGCGAACTGCTTCTCAAATCCTAGATACATGAATGGAGCGGCTACCAATCCTGATTTTTCTGTGGTTGCTTATGCTGCTGCTCAGGTAAGGAATGCACTAGATGCTACGATTAAGCTAAATGGAGAAAACTATGTCTTCTGGGGTGGACGTGAAGGCTACATGTCACTCTTGAATACCGACATGAAGAGAGAGCAG
The DNA here is from genome assembly GCA_013214445.1 of Ekhidna sp. Classification (GTDB taxonomy): domain Bacteria; phylum Bacteroidota; class Bacteroidia; order Cytophagales; family Cyclobacteriaceae; genus Ekhidna. The sequence continues at coordinate 2,208 of JABSPG010000674.1, forward strand.
GAGCATTTTGCGAGGTTCTTGCATACTGCTAAAGACTATGCCAGATCTCAAGGATTTAAAGGGACCTTTTTTATTGAACCAAAACCGATGGAGCCAACCAAGCATCAATATGATTTTGATGCTGCGACGGTTATTGGATTCATGCGTCAGTTTGATCTGATGGATGATTTTAAATTGAATATTGAGGTGAATCATGCTACACTTGCTCAGCACACATTTGCTCATGAGCTACAAGTATCTGCTGACGCTGGATTACTAGGAAGTGTAGA
>JABSPG010000675.1 GCA_013214445.1 Ekhidna sp.
GGCATCAAAATTGGGTGTATACCCGCGCCAGCTAACCCGTCAGTAGCAGATCCAGGTGCATCCTGCCCTTCGTCAAACTGACCACCTGCTGGATAAATACCATAAATCGTTCTAGCCAAGTTATCTGGTGGAATACCCGCATTATCTAGGTGACTTCTACCCCAATAACCGTCTGCCTGGAAGCAAAATCCATCACTCGGCACATACCATCCAGGTTCGCCCCCGCCGACACATCCACGCTCATCCACTCGTGTCGTTGGGTCTACATCTTGCCGGTAGAAATAATATCTCATACGCGGATCGGGAGATGATTTATCTGTATACATCTTCAGCATGTAGGGATCCGACTGGTATTCGTTAGCCCCGCCCAAATAATCAGAAACGAAATCTGGGTGTCTTGACTCAGGCGCAGGGTTACTTGTGCTGAATTGGAAAACCAAGGCCTCACCAGCCGTAGTAATCAAATTACCTGGTATATCAGCAATTAATGCATTAATTGCTGCCACAGATTCAGCTTCATTAGATAACCTCCTTTGAAGGTGAATTCTCAACTTCATCGTATTTGCCGCCTTGATCCAATTGGCGTTTGGATCTGGTTCACCACCATAAAAATTATCCCATTGGACTACACCTTGTGCATCTGTTCGTTGCAAATTGGCAATGGCAGTATCAAGCATTGCAAGTGCCGCGTCGTAGATCACTGCTCCATCAGTAGGGGAAGGAACAAAGTTGGTAGCATCTAATGCTTCCTCGAAAGGCACATCTCCAAACATATCTACTAATGTTACCAAGGTATACGCTGCAAGAACCTTGGCAATACCCCGATGCGAATAGAAACGACCTGCAACTGCAACTTCGTCTAATATACGCTCTTCAATTAGCACCTCTGCATATGCATCTGTCCACATTGCGTCGAACGAACTTGGAATGTATGCATTGTCCCATCTAGTACCAGTCAAATTCTCCATTCGCATGGTCTCTGAAGACGCATCTTGCGCCGCACTAAAGACATTCTCAAATTGTAATTGAATCCCATTTAGAAGCGCATCGACATCTGCATCAGCAGGCGTCAGGTTATTGGGATCTACTTGCTCATCAAGATCGCAACCTACTAAAACAGTAGCCACGATCATTAAACTGAATAAATATTGTATTTTTTTCATGATTTTTTCTTGTTTGTTTAAGGTTCGCGCTGATTCTTTAGAAAGTCAGCTTCACGGTTCCTCCGAATCTTCTGCTTGAAGGTCCAGTCAAGAAGTCAAGACCCAATCCATTTCCAACACCTGTTCCCAATACATCCGTATCGAAGTTGATACTTGGAGGGAAGTTGACAGCTTTGAACCATAGATTTTGACCTACAGCTGAAACTGAAATACCATTGAATGGCGTGTTGCTCAACAATGATGCTGGTAAATCATACGTTAAAGAGATTTCTCTCAATCTGATCGTTGTTCCGTCCCACACTCTGTCTTCAGTTGCACCGAAACCAAGGTTGGAGAAGAACGCATCTGTGGTTGTGACCTGGATATCATTTGGAACATAGGTAGGGTTTCCATCTGCATCTGTTCCGCTCTGTTTAACACCTGGAAGAATTACAGGGGGCTCACGATCAAAGTCAGTATCACCAGCAAGACCTCTACCTATCAAAGCGGCAGAAGTGATAGAGAAGATATCTCCACCATGTCTGTAATCCCACTGCATACCTAAGGATAGTCCTTTCCAAGAAACAGTATTGATACCAGTCAACGTGAAATCAGGGTTTGGATCTCCGATGATTGCAGGATCAGCAGCAATGATGTAATCACCATTTCCATCAACAATTCTATTTCCGTCTGGATCAGTAGATACTACTGTACCCCAAAGCGAACCGTACGCTTCACCTGGGATCATTGCATTACCAGCGAAATCAATGAATCCAGTCGTTTGGATGAAGTTCAAATCAAACTCAGGAGACAACTCATTAACGGTGGTCTCGTAAGCAAAGAAGTTGAACCCGATATCCCAAGTTACCGCCCCTCTTACAGGAGTAACATTCAAACCTAACTCAATACCAGTATTCTCAATCTCTCCTGCATTTATGGTGGTACTGGTAAAACCTGTACCAGGATCCAAACTCGCGCTGGTAATCAAATCCTCTGTGATTCTGCGGTAAAGGGACATGTCAATGCCCACTCTGTTGTTGAACATTTTTGCCTCTACTCCTAATTCAAGTTCAGTCTGAAGTTCAGGTCTCAATTGCGGATTACCTAGAACATTATTTGCAGAGTTTGACACCCTTGTTGTTCCTCCATTATCTACAAATGCTTGCGCATTTGCTGAAAGTCGGTTTCTTGTCTGATACGGGTTAGGAAAACCGGACGAAGTACCATATCCTACTCTTACTTTAGCATAGTTTAAGATGTCTGACTCCAAACCAAACGCAGTTGTCGGAATGAATGATGCAGAAATACTAGGATAAAGGATAGACTGTTGA
>JABSPG010000676.1 GCA_013214445.1 Ekhidna sp.
ATTTAATCATTTCGAACTTAGGATCAATCTACATTCGAGTACATAGAAGATCTAACACCCCTTCTATCTAAACACTATCAATAATGTACTTGAAGAAAATCATTAAGTTTTCCGTCATCCTGTATGTGCTGACAGTCTTTTCGGAAGCCAAAGGGCAGGAATCCAATTTCAATGCTCCAGAAGAGTTGATGCAGGTTCAGGCACTCTTATTGAGTGAGGCAGAAATGGACACCATTGTAGACAAAGTTCTCAGGTCATCTTATAGAATCAAAATGTCCGATGCGGAAATCGCGTCGCTAAGAGAGGAATCTAAAATCATAAAGCGAAATTGGATGCGATCACTCTCTGTGGGAGTGAATCTTTTTGGGTACAACGTCACTCCAGCCAATCTGAACGAAGGCAGCACGACACAACTCTCTGTACTTTCAAATGCTTCAGTCACACTACTTCTTAACCCCTTCGAGCTAATTGGTCAGCGAAACAGAACCCAAAAGGCGCTATATCAAGTGACCAAGCAGGAAATGGTTATGAATGACTCCAGAAGGGAAATAAAGATCATGGTAGTCAAGAAGTTTCTTGATTATCAAGCTGCCTTAGAAGCATACATTCTCAATGAAAACAACTTGATGATTTCCAATGAGCTAAAACACGTGGCAGATGAGGATTTCAAAAGAGGGATGATATCCAATGCTGAATATAACCAGATACTGGCAGGGGTTATGCAAAATCGGTTGAATCTATTGGGTGCAGAGAACGCTGTGATGAAGCTAAAGTTTGAATTGGAACTTCTAATGAAAGACTGATATGGAGCACTTCAATCAAATCGTCCGCTTATTTCTAAAGAATGCTTTTCTACTATTCATTCTTCCCGTGGTTGCCATGATCTCTTTGTGGTATTTAACAAAAGATCAACCTAGAAAATATGAAGTGAAATCAAAATTTCTATATGACTTTGGAGGGGAAAGCACCAATGTAAATGGGGAAAGTCTAAGCATTAACGAGATATATACCGAGTTCTTGAATACACTGGAAATCGTAAAATCAAGAAAACTAATTGAGAAGATTAAGTCGCAAATGGCGTTGGAAAGCGTCCAAGATAGCTCAGATATTTATGTCTACCCTTGGTCTGCTGAGCGTAAGGAGGAGATCATCCAGATTCTTAGTGATATTCTTAGCGACAAAAGAACTCCCTATCTGGAAGAAACGGAGGCTGAGATGGAGATTCGATCTTTCTACGATAAGTTCAATCTCTCCTCTGAAGAAATCATGGAATCCATTTCGGCTAGAAGAGTACAAAGTTCCAACTTCTTAGAGTTAGGATTCACCTATCATGATCCAGCACAGGTCTACTACATGAGCAAGATTCTCAACAATCTTCTGATTAAGGAACTGGGCAATATTAACAAGCGAAATATTGGTAAGCAGAAAGCAGTAATTGAGGAGTTGGTAAAGAAGGCAAAGAAAGAATTAGATGAGAAGGTCCAAGAATTGGAGGATCTAAAAGTTGAGAATAACATCATCAATCTTGACGAGCATACCAAAGCTATTGTTACCTATCAGGTAGACCTAGAGCAATTAAGAGGCACCTTGCGTCAACAGCTTGCCTCAAATAATAAAGCCAAAGAGTCGATCCGATCTGGGATAGAAAACAATGAATTTGCCTCTGAAACCAGAGAGCTAAACAAAGATGTGCTGGAGAAGAAAGACGCAGTATATGCAAAACAGGACTTGAAGTTGGTACATCTCCAAAAAGAAATCGATTACAGCAAATTGATTCAACAACAACAGGACATCTACAAAAACTATGTTTCTATAAAGGATAATTTAAAAACCATTGGCGAAAGTGCTACTTATGATCCTACGATGGTTCACACAGATATGACTATGCAGTTTATTGACTTTAGTGTTAAGTCAGATCGACTAGCAGATGAGCTGAAGGAATTGGACAAAGAGATTAAGCGTGTAAAGAAATATGCTTCGTACTTTGCTCCTTTTGAATCAGCAATTTCAACCCTTAGAGACGAAATATCAACAGCACAAAAGTCCTATCTACTCTTCCTAAACAAACTAAACATGACAGAGTCAATGGAGCTAGGTGCAAGTAGTAGCAAATTAGAGCTGGTAGATCATCCTGAATATCCATTGGAGCCGCTACCCTCTAAAACAAAATTGATCATCCTGGCAGGTGGAGCAGCAGTCTTTGTTCTTCTGGTATCATTCATTTTAGTTAACTATCTCATAGACAATAGGATAAAAGATGTAGCTACTTTCGAACGTAGAATAGGTGAAGGAGTCGTAGCTGCAATGCCAGCCACCTGCGACGATAGAAAGGATCCAATCCTGAGGGGTGCACTGCAAGTAATTGACAATGAAAACCTTAAAAAAATCGCCAGGTCTGTAGGTACAGGTAAAGTAATTGCACTTAATGCACTGACAATTAGTGATAAAGCGGATATGTTGG
>JABSPG010000677.1 GCA_013214445.1 Ekhidna sp.
CAATCAAATGATGCCAGGTAATCCAATCACCAACTTGGAAATAGCGGAGGTCCTCACCTTCATCACTAACGCGTGGGGCAATGAAGGTGGCTTAATTGGTGTAAAAGATGTAGACAAATGGCTGGAAGAATGTAAAGAATAATTAATTGGCTATGGCTTCTTTGCCTTTAGCCAAGGATCCATTCATATCTTCCTTTACCTTACTTATCAACGTTTTTTGGTTTTCTAAATACTTGCGAACTTCATCTTCGGTACCCTGAAAATCAGGCTCATAGGCACGCATCCATTGCATCATCCCTTCATTTGCTGCATCTATTTCAGATGCTAGGTTTCGAAGATTTACTGCACCGATGCTATCAACAACTATGAGGGAATCTGCAATAGACTCCAGCATCATTCTAGTTTTTCGCAGGTCACCCATCTTTGGCATCACCTCATCATGGATTGCCATCACCTCATCTTTCAGGTCTGCAAGGCTTCCCTCCTCTGATTTTGACTCCCCTTTGGTTCCGCACGAAAGAACCAATAAACTTAATGCTAACAAAAAAGTATTCTTCATTCTAATCATCAATTTTAACCTCAGCGTCCTTCAAGATATACATGAGCTGATCATAATTTGTATTGTTCAATTCTAAAAGACCTGTTACGGTGACTGGCTTTGCAGTATACCGAATCTCTTCGGTAAGGTAGGCCTCTGCCACAGTTTCAGGACCACTTCCCCCACAAAAAAAACAAGCTGCTATTGGGAGCGAAGAAATAATGATGTGGGTGGGCTTAAACATCCCTTCGAAAGGGATAATAAAGCCTTTTAGAGAAACAATCTGTCCTCCCATCTTCTGAACTTCTTCACCAAACTTGGGTACATAAATTTCTCCGTACTCATCCTCCGACTTTTCATAACTGACATCTGCGAGCGTTTCCCAGTTCTTACTTGAATCTGTTAATTGACCAAAGCAAGCGAATGAAATCAGAAATAAGTATCCAACTGTAAACCTCATATTTTGCCCTAAGCTTTTGATAGCGTCTCCGATATATCAGATTTATACGCCAAAAAGGCTGGAATAATTGCTGCAAAAATACCTACTGCAAAACTTCCAATCATCACATAGTACTCCTCCTGAACAAACATGATACCACTTGACTGCACTTGATCCATAAATGCCACCAAGGAGACAAAACCCGCGTGAGCAAGAAGAAATCCAAAAAAAGTACCAACTAAAGTAAGTACAAAACCCTCTGTAAGAATTAGGAAAAAGATGCGGAATTGACTGGCCCCCATCGACCTCATGATGGCAAGTTCATACTTTCGTTCCTTTAGGGAATTTATCAAAGCGATAAAAACACTGGTCGCACTCAACACAATGATGATTAAACCCAAAGCATTTACTACTTCAACCCCCACACCAATAATATTGAAAAGCCTAGCTGTCTCATAAGGCGGTGAAGCGGCTTGTAGGTTACTTGTCTCATTTACTATTCTGGGTAATTGCACTGCTGCCATTGGAGATCTATACTTCACCAGCATGGAAGTAATGTCTTCATTGGCTAACTGTTCATTAGTTACTTCAAGATTTAACCCTTTCAAAAACACCAATTCATGCTCATCTCCACCTTCTCCGTGATCATGTTCTGCATGGCTTGAGTGAACCTCCCATACACTCTGGATAGAAACCAAGATCAGCTGATCTAGCACTGATCCGGTGGGATTCAAAATACCTACCACTTCAAATGGATGTTCATCATGTGCTGCACCCCCATCTGCCAGCCCATGTGCGCTTGCAAGCTGATCCCCAATCTTTAACCCTAGCTGTGCTGCCACAGCAGATCCGATGGTTGCTTGCATACTCGAATTAAACCATGATCCTTCATTTATTTCTGATTGGTAAAGCTGTCCATAGTCTTGAGTTGTCCCTACAATCCGGTAGCCTTTGTGGCTGTCGCCAAGTGATATCGGAATTGCCGAAGCAACCAAACGATTCTTGGTCAGGTTATTAGCGTCTTCCAACGAAATATTTCCTGTCGGAAAATCAACATGAAAAATATTGGCCAATATTATTTGCAAAGGACTGCCTTTAGCACCGACAACCAGATCAATTCCTTGTGCATTCTTGGTAATCTCGGACTTAAGAAAGGTGCTTGTAAGCAAGATGGCAACAATGATGGCCACACCAAAACCAAAAAGCAAAACACTAAGCAACGAGCTAAGAGGCTTAGCTACCACACTTTTAATGCTAAGAGAAAAAAGATTCATAAACTTAACTGGTTTTGAAATTCATTTTTGACACGCTGATCATGTGTGGCCACAATCAAGGTAGCGTTACTACTTTCTGCTTGTGATTTTAATAGATCAATCACCCTTTTGCAGTTATCGTCATCTAGGCTTGCAGTGGGTTCATCGGCAAGTAGTAATTTGGGCGAGTTCATAACAGCTCTGGCAATAGATATTCGTTGTGCTT
>JABSPG010000678.1 GCA_013214445.1 Ekhidna sp.
GGGTAGTAAGCAAAGCGATAGACGAAACTATATGGGAAAGAAGTAAACATTTGGTTACAGAAGAATGGAACAATCAAACGGCAAAGGGTATCAATGCTCGTTTTAGGTTTTACAAGTATAAAGAAGGCGATTTTTTTAAACCTCACACAGATGGTGCTTGGACTGGTAGTCGTGTGATCAATGATAAGTTGGTAGGTGATGCATATCCTGGCTTATATAGTCAATACACCTATCTGATTTTATTGAGTGAAGATTTTGAAGGAGGAGCAACCCAGTTTATGGTGAATGCAAATGACTCAAATGTAGTTAACGTGAGAACACCTGTTGGTGGTGTCTTATGCTTTCCGCATGGCAGACACCCTTTGCATTGCCTACACTCAAGTGAAGAGATTACCAAAGGGGTAAAGTACATTATAAGAACAGATATTTTGTTTGGTGAATAATTGATGAAGAATGGAAAAGTTAGTTTCGATAGACCCTAGTAATGGCGAAGAGGTTGGGCATGTGTTGGTAACACCAATTCAAGAAATCTCTAGAATCGTTCTTAATGCAAAGAAAGCACAAAAAGAATGGGGTCGTTTATCTCCGCAAGAAAGAGCAAAGTTTTTTGATGAAATCGCTAAAGAGGTCTCTGATAATGCACATGATTTGACAGAATTGTTGAGTCGAGAAATGGGAAAGGATTACCGCAGAGCTTCTGGTGAAGTGAGAGGAGCTGGATATGGGGCTGTTCATATCGCTGAAGAAGTTTTAAAAGCAATCAAACCTGTAAATCAAATGGGGACGAGTATAAACTATGTTCCTTTAGGAGTGGTAGCCGTGATATCTCCTTGGAATTACCCATTGATGATGGCTGTAAATTTGATAATACCTGCATTAATTGCTGGCAATACAGTGGTTTTTAAACCCTCTGAAGAAACGCCTTTAATCGCTGAAGAGTACGTGAAGATTTTGAAAAAATATTTACCCAAAAATGTGATTCAAATAGTACATGGAGACGGAGAACAAGGAAAAGCTTTGGTAGAATCGGATGTGAATATGATCGCTTTTACAGGTTCACAAGCCGTGGGGAAAGATATTATGCAAAGATCTGCTTCAGGACTGAAAAGGTTAGTAATGGAACTTGGGGGTAATGACCCCATGATTGTTTTGGAAGATGCGGATATCGAAAGAGCAGCAAGATTTGCCGTAGCTAGTAGTTTCGAGAATGCTGGTCAGATGTGTACTTCTACTGAGCGAATTTATGTAGATCAAAGGATCGCTCAAGAGTTTGAAGATGAAGTTGTGGCTATTGCTTCTGCGTACAAGTATGGAGCTTGGAATGAAGAGAGGATTAATTACGGTCCAATTATTAATGATTCTCAACGGGAGAAAATCATTAAACATATAGAAGATGCCAAAGAAAAGGGAGCTAAAGTATTATTGGGAGGCAAAGAGCATCCGGATAGATATATTGTTCCAACCGTCATTGCAGAAGTGAACGAGACGATGTTGCTAGAACAAGAAGAAACGTTCGGTCCAGTAGTGAGCATGAGTAGCGTATCTTCTGTTGGAGAGGCAATTAGAAAAGCAAACGATTCTAATTTTGGACTAGGGGCAGTAGTCTTTGGTGAAAAGGATGCAGGACATATAGCGGAAAACCTTGAAGCTGGTATGGTAGGCATTAATCGTGGACCTGGAAGTGGAAGCGGACCTTGGGTTGGGGCAAAACAAAGTGGTTTTGGCTATCATGGCACTGTTTCAGGACATCGACAATTTACTCAAGTAAAAGTAATTAACTGATTTTTAATGTATACGAAACGAAATTATTCTGTCAGAATCATGTTGTTGTGGACTCGTAGAAACATCTACAAGTTCATCATCATAGCAACCATTCCAACAGCATTGTACACCTTGCTTGATTGGAAGTTTTTACACCTGCCATGGTTACCTATTGCCCTTGTCGGTAGTGCTCTAGCTTTCATCATAGGCTTTAAAAACAATGCTTCTTATGATCGGTTATGGGAAGCTAGAAAAGTATGGGACGGAATTGTAAATACCTTAAGATCATTTACAATTATGTTGAATGATTATTTATCTAACGAATATGCAGACGAAGATAAAACGGAGGAAGAGTTTAATTCCATGCGTAAAACAATGGTTTTGCGTCATGTAGCTTGGTTAACTTGTTTAAGGCACGCTTTGAGGGTACCTAAACGATGGGAGGTATCCAATTCAAATTCTTCAGATTTGGAATACATGAGTGATGTGAAAATAAATGAACGTATTTTCACTTTAGAACAAGAACTTAAAGGTTATCTGACAAAAGAGGAAGAAGGTTATGTGTTAAGTAAAAGTAATAAATCAGCTGCGTGTCTGAAGATACAGTCTAATCATTTAAAAGAACTGAAGGAAAGTAAGCATTTATGGGAATTTTCATTTTTGGAAATGGAAAGTCAGATAGTAGAATTGT
>JABSPG010000068.1 GCA_013214445.1 Ekhidna sp.
AAAATTAAGGGTAAGCTGACTCGTTGTTTCAGGTTCTTCATCCTTTCGAAAGTTCGAAATCCCCAATCCAATCAGGCGGACACCCTGTTCATCCAGCAAGTCTTCATGCAGCAGCGTTTTGGTTATCTCCATAAAATCTGCTTTTTCGTTGATGGCTTGATCTGAGGTTTTGCTTCTGGTGATCTGTCTGAAGTCCCCGTACTTCACTTTTAATGTAATGGTATGGCCGTCTCTGGCTTTGCTATTTTGATACCTGTTGAACGATAGCTCAGCAATGCGCATAACCTCATCATTGAATTCTTCTAGCTTGTATAGGTTGTTTTCAAAAGTTCGCTCAGTACTTACGGATTTTGTCTCCCTCACCGGCTGAACTTTTCGGGTATCAATCGCTCGGGAGATGTTGTAATAGTATTGGCCAGATTTACCAAATCTTAGTTTCAGATCCTCAAGCGATTTCTTTCTTAGGTCTTTGCCCATAAAAATACCTGCATTGATCATCCGTTCAGCCGTTACCTTACCAATGCCATAAAAGCGATGTACGGGTAGCTTTGAAACAAACGCTTCAGCTTCATCTGGTAGAATCACAAACAGTCCATCAGGCTTGTCCATGTCAGATGCAGTTTTTGCCAAGAACTTGTTGTAGGAAATACCTGCTGAGGCAATCAAACCTGTTCGCTCTTTAATCTTTTGCTTGATTTCTTTTGCAATTAGGGTGGCAGAGTTGAGACCTATTTTGTTTTCGGTGACGTCTAGATATGCCTCGTCAAGCGATAGGGGTTCCACCAGATCCGTATATTCAAAAAAGACTGCTCGGATCATCTGCGAGAGCTCTTTATATCTGTCAAACCTGTGCTTGACAAAAATGAGATTGGGACAAAGCTTTGCCGCCTTTGCAGAAGGCATAGCTGATTTTACGCCATATTTTCTTGCCTCGTAACTGGCTGCTGCAATCACTCCTCTTTCGGAGTTCCCACCTACAGCTACAGGTTTTCCTCGCAATTGGGGATTATCCAGTTGCTCTACAGATGCATAAAAGGCATCCATGTCTATATGAATGATCTTTCGATGGTCCATTTATCTGCAAAGTAAAGCACGAGAGTGACAAGGGATTGTCACTAGAAAATTGGAGTGGGTAGTTTTCCATTCATTCTACAAGTGAGGCCAGTTTAGTAACCATTCACGTAAAAATGAAGCTATTTTATAAGAGGATTAATTATCTTCCAAGACATTGAAATGGGGAACTTCATCATTTCAATCTCAAAGTAAAAAGTTTTTAACCTAAAGTAATTACGATTTGAAAAGACGAGATTTTATTCATATTGCAGGTCTTGGGGCAGGAGCAGCCATGCTTCCTTTCCCGATGATGGGCAAGTCCGTACCTTTAGAGGCATTATTAGCTGAAGCATAGGTGATCGAATACATGATTTTTTTTGTGCAGAGATCGGACTCTTGGCAGACACAACATACCCACAAGAAACGTGTACAAACTGAGGCCTTTTCTCAGTCAAGTATTGATGAATCTGGTGAGGTTCAGAAGAGCGTCAAACAGCTCATTTCGCCGTGGGTTTTCTTTGGTCTTCTTTTGACCGCATTTGGGATTTTGTGGCTAGAAGGAAGGGTGGGTTAGAGCTAACCCATCTTGTTTAAATGAACTAGCTCTACCAACTAAGTGCTATTCTTTGACAGCCACCCATACGGCAAGAAATGCTCGATCTACCGCATGCGTGCTCCCGTATAGTTTCCCATCTTCGTAGTAAAAAGAGGTGTTATAGCTGCCGCTGTTATCGCCTGACATCAGCGCACCGTATATCCTCCCTGTCTGCGTATTGATGTGACCGTTTTTGAGTTTAACGCCATCACGGTAAAAGGTGCCTTTCAATTGATCATTTTTGACACTGGTGATTTCCATCATCGCGAAGTTGTCGTCATCAAGATTCTGAGGACTCATGTCCAGCTTCCATTTACCTATTAGTACATCTGGCGATTCTTGCGCTATGCTATCGGTAAGATTAAAGAAGAATAGTAAGGAGACTAAAATAATTGTTTTCATAATGTTTGAGTTTTAAAATGATGAAGCAATCTTCCGGCACTTTGTGATCAAAAACGCTCCAATTAGAGAATTGACACCTTTATTTTCGATGCTGTTAGTCTCATTTTATGAATTGACACCTCATCTCCTTTTTAGTTGGCTGGGGGAGGTGCCAAGATGCTTTTTTACAGCTCTGTTGAAGGAAGATTTGGAGTTAAAACCCACATCGTATCCGATCGATAGTAAGGTGAATTTATCATTCGCAGGATCTTTTAGCAGCTGCTCAAGCTCTTTCACCCGATATTCATTGACGTAATCCGTAAAGGATCTTTGACAAACTTCATTCAATGTTTTGGTGAGTAGGTAGGGTTTGATGTCAAGTTTTTCAGCAAGCTTCGTGAGCGTGAGTTCCTGATCTTGATAAATCTGCTCGTTGTTCATCAGGTCTTGCAGCCTGCTCTTGATCTGATTTAATTGTTCCTGTTCTGGGATTGTTATTTCCTTTCTCAGTTTTACAACATTTCGGTCTTCCTGAAGGATACTGGAAATTCCAAACCAATAGACCAAAAAGGCCATTCCGATAAAGAATGGGTAGTAATAGAATCGGGTGAAGTAGAAATAATCAGGGCCGACATTAAGCAGAAAAATGATCAGATCCGAAACCAGAATTGCTAGCACTAAGATGTAGTAAGCACCAAAGGATTTGACCATCCGCCGTACCCATAAGAGGTTTTCTGTATTCACTTCTATGGGCTTTAGGTCTCTCAGTAGCTTGAGGGACTGCCACGAGTAATAGATGATGAGTAGACTCGCAATGATTGGGACGCTAGAGTAGTTTCTCCAATATACATATCCATAGTATCCGAGCCATGACAGGCTATCTTTTGTGCCATCCCAAAAGAAGTTCTGTGATCTGACATAGATGCTGCAAATGATTTGAATGATGATAGGAGAAATAACCCAGAAGTGTTTTCTGGTCAGTTTGAAGGTAGGCTGTGCTTGAGCTTTTACATATAAAAAAAGTAAGGGACCATAGCTCCATTCCAGGTCTAGCGTGAGGTGGTACCAAATATCGAAGTACCCAATTCCAAACAGGAGAAGCACCCGATTAAGTAAGCCATAGGATAGAACCGATAGAAGAAGTGCCTGGTACTTATTCGCGGCTGATCCATTTTGGGATTTATTCCACAGGATGATTGAAAAAATGAATCCTTGTGTAAGCCCAATGCTCAGAATGATAATAAGGATAATGGTCAGGGAATCCATTTCTGGAAATTAGCAGAACTATTAGTTTTTTACCGATATCGATTCGCTTTTTTTACTAATTCAAGCTATTTCACTTCAATCTTTTCGTTGCTCAATATTTTGCCAGAGTCATCAGTCAAAACAAATTGATATATGCCCTCTTCAAGCTGATACTTTTTATAGGAATCATCTTTCACTAGCCTGACCTGCTGAGGAATCCTGAAGTAGAAATCCGCATCAGAGATCCAATCGCTACTTTTTTGATAGATGTTTAGTTGCTTGGCAGACTTCAAATCACTTGAGTAAAGTTCATTTTCATCGTACCATTTGAGTGAATTTATGATTTGAAAATCGGTGATGGAATAATATGAGCCTACTTTACCTGAAGGTACAATGCAGATTTCCGAATCTATTTTGCTTGCATAATGGGCAAGGTGCGATTGTGAAAACGTCACTGGATCAATACCGTACTTTTCTTTGAATATTTCAGCCATCCATTTCTTTCCTTTTTCATCCAATCGTCTTTCCTGAATATGAGAAAGACCGGATAAAACGACCACTCTGGATGTGCTATCAGTTCGCAAAGTTTTGGTGTATAGACTTTGAGCTTGAATGGATTCCCGTTCACCCGGATTTTCAAAAGAATCAAATGAAACAAGGGTGAATCCCAAGTTTTGAGCTGTTCGTATTAGCTCGTAAAAGGTTTGCTCTCTGGTGTAAAATCCTGTTTCAAGCAGCGGGAGCGAGGAAGTGTTCAGGGTGGAATCTTCAAACAAAGCTTCCAATGCCAGGTGGGTAAATCCTTGATTCCTTAACTCAGGTAGCAACTCTTTTACCAGGAATCTATGCGAAGGGTAGAAGTGATTTTCATTGAACATAACCACTTGAGCTTGTTGAGTGAGTTCGAGAATCTGCTCTTGAACCTCCTCAAGTCCTTTGATAGCATGTTGTTCTATTTTGGATACGGTAGTATCCCTGATCGGAAACTTTTTCTCCCATTCGTTTATCAACTCGAAGAATTTCGTTGATGGGCCAAGCATGGAGAGGTAAGAAAGCTCAAACTGTAGTTTGATTCCCTCGTCGGATGAATTGAGTGTGGGAAAACTTTCTACTTTTCTATAGGCCTGCAGGTAGTTTGCAAAGCTGTTATTTGGCTTGGAAACCGTGCTGATTGACAATTTCAGCCCATCCGCAATGCCAAAATTTGAATTCGATAGGATGTATTCCCAATCACTTTCTGGAAAGGCATCTGACAAGGAGTTTCCTAAAAAAGTCAATGGTACACCTCCTATCAACGTATCGCTACGAAAATCAAATTGTCCCTGAACATAGGCAGTATCAGTCGCAGGCTTCAAAATCAGGTATTCGTATTTCGGATAAGCAGTTGAATAGCCATAAAGAAGGACATCTTCTAACTTGTACTCTTTTTTTCGGAGGGCTTTCTTTAGTGCGGTCGGATCATTGATGAAAGAGATATCACCAAAAGCTTTGTGATAGAAATCAATTTCTGGGTTCAATACATAATTATCAATGACCTGGTTAGACGTAAATTGAGGGCTTAGTTTCTGCGAGCAGGCAGCTACGATACAGATCAATAGGAAATGTAGATAGGACTTCTTCAAGCGTATACCCTTCAATTTTTTGGTGTCTATCAAGTAGGATAAATAATTAGGTGAGTTGAAAATAGTTGCACCATCTTTGAACGACGGCCCAGCTCATCAGTCGGATCATTTCGTAACAAACTTACCATCTTGTGCAACCCTCTCAAAATTCAATGGTCTTGTAATGCGTGAATCAAAACCTTAAATAAAAATGCGACTACTATTTTTAATTATCACCTTGCTTTTTGCACGGCTGGACATTGCTCAAGCTGCGTGTGGTTGTGAGCAAGAGCTGGTTTTTGTAATGGATTACTATGAAAAGAACTTGGCAAGTTTCAGTGATAATGTCACTTCTGACAACCAGGCCGAATACGAGGATTTTAAGCGAGATCTGTTACAAGAATCCAAGAAGGTGCAGTATACTGCGGATTGTTTCCGAGTACTCACTTACTATGTTGAGTTTTTCAAGGACAATCATGCAAGCATCTACATGAGAAGCGAAAACATCGATGAGAACAGCGAGGAGGAGGTGAGTAGATTCCTTTCATCTGAGTTGTATAAAAGCAGGGAGATCTATGATCTCAAAGAAGAGGACTTAAGGCATTATCCTCTGGATGATATTCGAGGAATTTATCAGATCCAGGATGTGTATAAAATCGCGGTGATTCCCAATAAGACGCCATTTCGTGACTATATCGGGGTAATCTTAGAGTCCTCCAGCAAAATCTGGAAAAAAGGCCAGGTAAAATTGGAGATCAAGGAGGTGGGAGATAATCACTATCACGCTTTCTCATACTTGAGAAATCATTCTCTGGACTTTTCTGGAAGATATAAACTGAAGAACGGAATCCTAGGTGACACATGGGTGAAATCCAGTAAATCGGATGCACGGAACTATGCTACCAGCGATGACCGAAGCTTTCGTTTCAAGATGGTGAATGACAGTACAGCCTATCTTCGAATTCCTAGTTTTTCGGGTCATTTCTCTGCCAAGGTAGACTCGTTGTTTGAAGAAGCTGATGCGAAAATCAGAGAGACTCCATACTTGATCGTGGATGTGCGAGATAATGGAGGAGGTAGCGACCGAAACGTAAGCCCGCTTTTGCCTTACATCTATACTAATCCGATCAAAGGGGATGAAGTGAATTTACTAGTGACAGAAGATAATCTTAATCTCTGGCGAAGTTGGATGGAAGCCTGGGAAGCAGATAGTGTAAACTACAGTAGAGATCAGGTGGAGTGGATTCGAAACGAAGTGAAGCGAATGGAAAAAGCTAAACCTAATACTTGGATCAGTCGGAGTAAAGGAGGAAAAATCAAACGTAAGGATTCGCCTGAATATCCTAAAGCAGTGGCGATTATTCAAAATCAATATTGTGCCAGTTCTTGCGAGACCTTGCTGTTTTGGGCAAAGCAGAGTTCAAAAACCATATTAGTAGGTGAAAATTCAGGAGGATATGTAGGGTATGGAGAGAATGGAGGTCTTAGCACCCCCTGTTACAACTTTACACTAACCTGTACCATGACCCGATACGAGGAACAAAGAAAATATGAGGCAGACGGAGTAGCGCCAGATTTCGAACTGTCCTACGATAGTGATTGGATTGGACAAGCGATCAATCACCTAGATATGAGATAGGTAGTTCCATTTGAATCATCTTTGACACGGATGGGTGATTGAATATCGGTTGCCCATTTTAAGTTGTTTGAAGCGATCGTGATAGGGTAATGAACGATGAATTAACTCTCAATTTAGAATGCCTGCTGACTGAAATACCTTGGAGTTAAGTGTTATTCTTCCACTCCATATTTTTTTAGAAACGCTAGCACTTCATCTTCAAATGGATCTGTGCGGTGGTCTGTTTCTGGGACAATCACATAGCTAAAATTAGATACACCAAAATTTCTATAGATATCTAACACCAGTGGTACTCGATCTACAGGTTTTTCTCCAAAATATCCGTTGACGAAAATGCACTGGTCGTAGCTGTACGAATCAGATAGAAATGAACTCTTTTCTTCTAGTTGTTTGCCCTCTGCTACTGAGTCATTTTCGTCATCTCCACCCTGAAAGAATTTCATTGGAATTGACTTAAATGACGAGGCGTTGAAATCCCTGCCAAATAAGTCATTGAAATCCGCAATGCCTACAGGATAGTCCAGGGCAGTACCTTCAAGTTCCTTCATGGGCAGGATAGGCAAGCCACCAAGACCTCCGGCCACCACGCACTTGATATGTTCGGGATGGATTAGAGACATACGCGTGACAAAGTCTCCCGCAGCTGAAAACCCCCAAAGCATGAATTTCTCTGGAACCTGGTACTTGCTATCTCTAATTTTTTTCTTAGCGTCATCGACCATGGCTAAGAGTTGTAAATCAATCCTTTTTAGCTCATTAGAGGTCTCTTCAACCACCGCACGTGTCAAAGCATGGGTATATAAATTGTTTCCATTATCCAGTGTAGGTCTGGGAAATACAGGTACAATCACAAAA
The DNA here is from genome assembly GCA_013214445.1 of Ekhidna sp. GTDB lineage: Bacteria > Bacteroidota > Bacteroidia > Cytophagales > Cyclobacteriaceae > Ekhidna. The sequence continues at coordinate 7,370 of JABSPG010000068.1, forward strand.
GTTTCCAGTTCGTACGCATAATCAAATAATGCCTGTTCGCATTTTATTGAAGCCCAATACTTATGCGTTTCGAAGGGGGCACCTGTTTTGCCATCATTATTCGGTTCTACATATAGGCTCATATTTTTATTTACTGTTTTGGGAGAGCCTAGGTAATAAGACCAATAAAATCCATTTTCTGGATCAGCAGGGATATGATAGATCTTTTGGAGTTCTATGACTCCTTGAAATGCTTCTATTTTGGGAGGAGGGCCTATAGGGTGATCGATATGATCTTGGGCAAAGCACGTTACTTCAAGTGCAACAATGAAGATGGAAGTTAGAGATTTGATTTTGTGTGGTTGAAAATGGTAATTCATACGGATGATCTGCGATCTGCAGTTTTCTTAATAATTGAGCTTATACGCGATTCAATCGCATGGAAATGGCAAAAGCAATTAATTCTAAAATTATTTCGCTATTGCGGTTAGAAAAAGCACTTCTCTGTTCATTTTGAAAGAAGCTAATTTCTTAGAGGTTGAGTCTAAGCGGAAGTAATCAGTGGTCAAAGCAATACGCTGGATATATGCCAGATGGCTATCCTTTTCTAATTTTTCTTTGATTGGTATACGATATTATCACTTTAGGGGTGCACTCGGCTAGGGAGTTTTGTATTTTACATCTCAGATTATGTTTTGATGCATGGATGAAGAAAGAAAGCACAGCAGGTGGGAAGATTTTGAGCTGGTACACATCGATGATGATTTAATCATCTTAATGGTAACTAAGATGATGGTTCAAGAATTAGATGATCAGATCTCGTTTGAGAGCTTTTCCTCAGCAACGGATGCACTTGATTATTTCAATAAATCAAAGGATAATCAAAGGAGATGGCTCATTCTTCTTGATCTGAACATGCCGGGAATGTCTGGTTGGGATTTTCTTAGGGAGTTAGCCAAGGGAGATTATGAGAAGAGGTGTACTGTTGTGATTGCATCTTCTTCTGTAGATCCAAGAGATACTGATCGTGCAAATGCGGATGCATTAGTTAAAGACTTTATATCCAAGCCTCTGTATGACAATAAGATTCAAAATGTTATTGAGAAATATGGTCCTGCTTAGCTAAATCAATACCAGATTTTGTTAGCACGTCATTCATTTCCCTTATGGTGACATCCAGTTCTTCTGCACTAACAGCGATCTGAGATAGTAAGAGTTGAGTATCAGAATCTATGTTTTTTGTTTTAAGCAATGAGGCTAAGCCTAACAATCTCGCTAGGGGAGCTCGGGTCTTATGTGAATTAAAAAAAGCATACTCCTCAAGTTTTTCATTTTTCTGAAGTACTTCACGAGTCCTTTGGTCGAGATCTTTTTGTAAATAATCATTTAGTCGAGAAATCAACTCCGCCTGCTTTTTCACTTCTAAACCTGATTGCTCTAGTTCTTTATATGATTTTTCTAACTCTTTCGATTTTTGCAGCAACTGTCTATTTGATCGACTCTTTGATTTAAAGAAGAAAAATAAGAGTACAGCTATACTGCAAACAAGGAAGAGTACAACAACCGTTCCTAATTGCATCTTCCTTCTTTCTTCGATTTCATTTTTTAGTATGATTTTCTCTGTTGCATTTGCGAATTGGATTGAGTCTTTTTCTGCTTGATAAGCAAAGCTCTGTTCTAAATAGGTTGCCCTTTCGGTAATTTCTGATGACTTTATACTATCCTCCATTGCTTTATATAGCATATAATTATCATAAGCAGCCTCAAAGTTTCCTAGCTCTTTCTCCAGTAAGGCAAGCTCATTGTATTGATCTTTGATCCTGTTTTTATTCCCGGCTTTTGTGGCAATGGCTAGACTTTGTTGGAGAAATTCTCTTGCCTGACTCCATTTTCTTTGTTTCCTGTAGATTTTTCCAATTAATTGACGAGGTGTTATCGTTGATACAGCTATCCCAAGTTCATCACTAATTCTTATCGATTCAAATGCGTTCTCTAAAGCCTTAGAATACTCACCAATAGATTCATAGCTGCTAGCTAGATGTCCATAGCTATTAGCTAAGCCAAATTGATCACCAATTTGTAGTCGTAATTCAATAGCTTTTTCATGATAGTCTATGGATTTAGCATAGGAACCAAGATCGCTAAGTGTGACTCCTATATTCATTAATTTTGCTCCCATTCCGGTCTTAAATCCTGCAATCGAATCCAATTCATATGATTTGAAGAGGTACTGCAGGCCCTTTTCATAGTTTTCTTGTTTTGAAAAGATGGAAGCTATGTTGTTGTAATTGACCGACATACCTCTAATATCATTGAGCTCCTCGTTCAACTTCAATGATTTAAAGTGATAATCGATGACTTTAGAGTAGTCAAGGATGTCAGTATAGACTGATGCAATGTTACCATAACTAATTGCTAGTCCACGCTTTAATCCATGTGCTTCTCTAACTTCTAGAGCCTTAAGATAGTAATCAAGCGTTCGATCATAATCTCCGAGATCATGATATACGATTCCAACATTACTGTAGCTGTTTGCTAATTGTTCAGGGTTTTTGGTGACAAGAGAGACCTCTAGTGATTTTTTGAAATTTAGTAATGCTGAATCATAATTACTTTGATACCAATATATGATACCAAGACCATTGTAGCCATTGGCTACACCCTCTTGATAATCTACTTTTTGGCTCTTGTCGATGAGTGAATGGAAGATATCAGATGCTTGTTCATAGTGATTTCTACCCAGGAAATTTCTTCCAAGTTCATACATAGCATCTGCTTCGCCTTCCGGGTACTTTATTTCTTTTGCTAGCGCCAAAGCTTTCTGAATATTGTCTGTGGCTCTAGCAGAGTCTCCATACCGGAATTCATAAGCAATGAGAACGTACGCATCTACCGTCTTGGTCCCTGACCTACCTGAAGCAATTTCTTGCATCAAGGAATCAACAAGTTGCAGATCTTGGGCACTTACAGAATTACCTGTGAGTAATAAGCTTATGGCTATCAGAATTTTTTTCATTGCGATCTGAATACTAGGAAAGAACTACCATTAGATGCGAAAGTTTAATTACTCACATCGTGAGTTGGTATCATTCTTTTAGGCGCTATTATTCACACAAAATCTTAAAAGAGAAAGGATAAATAATTCTACTTTTCCCATCCTTTTTAGGATCATAGGATTCTCAATGTTATTGAGAAATATGGTCCTGCTTAGCTAAATCAATACCAGATCTTGTCAACACGTCATTCATTTCTCTAATGATAACATCCAGTTCTTCTGCACTAACAGCAATCTGAGATAGCAAGAGTTGGGTGTCTGAATCGATGTTTTTTGTTTTGAGCAATGATGCTAGCCCTAGCAATCTCGCTAGTGGAGCTCGGGTCTTGTGTGAATTGAAAAAAGCATACTCCTCAAGTTTTTCATTTTTCTTAAGTAATTCACTAGTCGTTTGATCGAGATCCTTTTGCAAGTAGTCGTTTAGTCGAGAAATCAGCTCTGATTGCTTCTTTACCTCTAAACCAGATTGCTCAAGCTCTTCATTGGATTTTTCTAACTCTTCTGATTTTTTGATCAACTGTCTATTTGATCGACTCTTTGATTTAAAGAAGATAAACAGGAGTATGGCGATGCAGAAAACTAGCAAAAGCACTACAGCCATCGCTAACTGCACAGTTCTTCTTTCTTTTATTTCATTTTCCAGAGTGATTTTCTCTTTGGCGTTTGCAAACTGGATCGAATCTTTCTCAATGGAATAACTGAAATCTTGTTCCAAATAAGTAACCCTTTCGGCAATTTCTGATGATTTTAAGCTATCCTCCATCGCCTTGAAAAGGACATGGTGGTTGTAGGCGGCTTCAAAATTACCTACCTCTTCTTCCAACAATGCCAGTTCTTTGTATTGATCTCTAACCCTATCTACAGATCCTGTTTCCAAGGCTATGTTTAAACTGCGATTTAGAAATTCCCTGGATTTTCCCCACTTTTTCTGTTTTCGGTAAATTTTGCCAATTAGTAAGCTAGGATAGATGGTGAGGACATTAACGCCGAGTTGATCGGCTATTTCAAGTGACTTAAAGGCATAGACTAAGGCATTAGATTGATCGCTGGTAGCTTCGTACGTTTCAGCTAGATTGACATAACTACTTGCTAAGCCGTTGATATCTTCCGTTTCTTTTCGTAGTTCAATGGCTCTTTTATGAAGATTTATGGCTTTAGAGTGGTTCTCGATACTTTGGTATAAGTTTCCCAAATTATTCAAAGCGGCACTCATCCCTCTCTTGAACCCAGAGGTAGAATCTAGTTCAAATGATTTTCTGAAAAATTGCAGCGCTTTTGGGTAATTCTTTTGCTTGGAATAGATAGCAGCGATATTGTTGTAATTTGAGGCCATACCCCTCAGATCCTTGATTTCCTCGTTTATTCTCAATGACTTGAATTGGTAATCAATGGATTTGGGATAATTCATCATGTCTGAATATAGTGTGGCTATATTCCCATAGCTAATAGATAGGTACTTCTTTATTCCAAGTTTTTCTCGTATCTCCAGAGCTTTCTCGTAGTAGTGTAGGGTTTTGTCATAATCCCCTATATCATGGTAAATGAGGCCAATGTTACTGTAACTATTGGCTATTTGTGCCTGATTATTAGAATTTAGACATACCTCAAGCGAGGCATTAAAATTTAATAAGGCAGAGTCATAGTTACTTCTAAACCAATGCAT
>JABSPG010000679.1 GCA_013214445.1 Ekhidna sp.
TTCAGTACCACATGTATGGAAACAATGTAGGATCTCTTACTGCTCAGGCTTCTGCTGATGGAACTACTTGGACAAATATTTGGAGTGAAACAGGAAATCAAGGAAATTCTTGGCAATCTGCTAGTATTGATCTAGCATCATATCTTGGAAGTGATGTGAAGTTGAGGATCGTGGGAACAACTGGTAACGGATGGTCAAGTGACATTGCTATTGATGACTTATCGGTGACCTCAGGCGGATCAGGTGGAGGCACTACCACAGTAACTTTGACCCTGAGATTTGATAATTATCCTGAAGAAACAAGCTGGCAGATTAGAGATGGTTCAACAGTGGTGGCTTCTGGAGGAACATACCCTGCTGAACCAGATGGGTCTACAATTACAGTTCCAATTGATTTGAATTCCGGATGCTATGATTTCGTGATCAGTGATTCCTATGGTGATGGTATCTGCTGCTCTTATGGTAACGGCGCTTATAGTCTTTCGGACGGCAGCAATACGCTCGCCTCTGGCGGATCGTTTGGAGCCAGCGAAACCACAAATTTCTGTGTTGGTGGAGCTACTACTTCCTATGCAATTCAGTCTTCATCATCAGTTGGTTCACCTGTAGAAGTCACTATGTATCCAAACTATCGAGTTCAAGATAGATTGTCGATAATTTCGAATAGGGAAGAGGTTTCATATTTGATTACTAATCTAAATGGACAGTTAGTGCAAAGAGGTGAATTGTCCACAGGCAATGTGGATGTTTCAAGACTAAACTCAGGGATGTATATGATTCACTTCCAGGAAGCTGGAGGTAAATCCTTGATGAAGAAATTTGTCAAAGAGTAATTTTTCCTAACCTAAGTAAAAACCCTGTCTGCAAATGCAGATGGGGTTTTTTGTTTCTTGTAGATTCAGAAGAAATCACCATAACAAATATTTACCTCGACTTCTTATTTCACCACTTCATCATAGCTTAGCTAAGTCTTCTAGCGGTATGAAAGTCTATTTGCAAGGAGCGTTATAAATCAATTATTTAACCTCTTTGCTGAAAATGCAGGACAGTTTAGTTTACGCTGTTCTTTAGGGGGTTTGTATGGACTTCTCGGTATTCGGAAGTTATAGACTAATGAAAACTCATGGCTCCCTCCTCCTGCTACTGGATCTATTTTTGATATGTTTAGATCAAAACTGTAGTTAAATTCAAGGTTAGCATATTCAAGGCCTGCTAGAATAATGATCGCATCTTGATTTAGTCTGTCAAATTCATTTTTTATAAAGGGTATGCCCCTATAGTAAAGGCCAATGATGACAGGCTGTAAGTGAACGGAGGCACCAGCATCTAGCTGCTGAAAGTTTCCTTGCTTTCGATATAGAATGCTTGGAGCGATGGATGGTATGGTAGTTCCTATAGATACTAATTTTTGCAAAGGGTAACGACTACCTATGTGAAAAGAGTAGCGAATAGGTAAGGTGTCTTCTCCTTCTAGTAACGATCTATTTGGAGTCGTGAGGTGGTCAATTCCAATTCCAATCCAGCTCTTTTTAGAGTAAATAAGAAACCCCGTCCCAATATCCCAGTGGTTTTTTAAGCGGATTGAATAGATCTGCGGGTCTTGCGTGGGCGCCCCAGCTATTCCAAAATCTACTTGATCACCCAAGACAAGCCTGGATTGATCAATGTTACGCCATACATATCCAAACTTTATCGCAGATCGGATGACTACTTTGTCATTAAGGTTTGCAGCATAGGAGTAAATAAAGGAAGTATTTGTATTAGTCAAGCTGGCAGAACCCTCCCTGTCCTGATTGATTAACAAGCCAAACCCGCTATTTAGGTTGTCTGCATTGTAATCAATAGAAACTCCAGAATTGGTAAACGCCTTTGGTAGACTAGGCCATTGAATACGATGGATAACTACAGCTCGACTGTTATTTCCCGTTCCTGCAAAAGCAGGATTAAGATGTAGTTGATTGCTGTAAAATTGAGAGTATTGTGCGTCTTGTGAGTAGGCAACAAAGGCCAGCGTCAATAGTGAAATATGGGTCAAAAACTGCTTCATCGAATCAACGTGACATCCCCAACTTTCACCACATCCCGTCCGTCTGAGAAGCGTAGCTCCAGCTTATATACGTATACACCCGATGGAGAAAGTTGATTTTGAAAATGTCCGTCCCAACCTTTCATTTTGGAGTCACTCTCAAAGAGTAGTTGACCCCACTTGTTATAAATAAGCATACGAAATTTTTCTACTCCTTCTAGTCTGGGTAAGAACACATCATTGATACGACTAGGATCTAAGGCTCCTTCCTGGTTGCCACCACTGGGTCCTGTCAGGCTAGGCGTGAAGGCATTGGGTGTATTTACCTGGCCTCCTTTTATTGCCTCAATTTCCGCTGACCTATGGAGTGTGTCTACACAACCGAAATCGTTGGAAGCTATCAGCATTATGTCATAGAATCCAA
>JABSPG010000680.1 GCA_013214445.1 Ekhidna sp.
ATGCTATTCAAATTGCGTTCTTTGGAGGTCTAGTATTATTGTCAACACGCCTCAACCAAGATGATTCTAAAAATAGATTACTAAGCGGTGGTCTTACCTTATTAACGCTTGTACTAGTAATCGAATTTCTTCAAAGTGCTATTGGATCACTCTTTAGTTTCAAAAGCACTCCTGTGGTGGATTTCTTACTTGATGCATGTATTGCATTCATGATATTCCCACTGGAGAGGATACTTCGTGAGTTAATGACAAAAGGGAAGCTTAATGTGAAAATAGATAAGGATAAAATTCCATTAGTTAGAAAGGAGCGCTCGACCAAATAGTAAGTTACCAGGAGCATCAGGATCGTTGCTCCTGAAGAATTCTTTCACAGCTCGAATTAGCTCTCCTCTGCTGATCAAATCATCATTATTGCGGTCAAGTTTTCGGAAAGATTTTGCTGCAAAACGAACTTCAATGCGATAGCCTACCAAGAGATCTATATACTCGTCTAGGTCAATATAACCGTCATTGTCCGTATCAAAATTGTCAAATATCTCACCCACAAATTCATCCACATAGTGATTGAATATCGCCTCATCCCCTTTCACAATCACCTCCTCGGCAAATCGAATCCAATGATCCCAATTGGCCTTCCCATCATTGTTATTCACAAACATATCAAAGTGCTTCCAGCCATCTTCAAATCGCTTTTTGATCACATTGTATTTTTCTTCACCTTCTTTGATTCTCCATAGAATACACAGGTTCTCCGCAATGCCGATGAAGTCCTCCTTTTCAATAATCCCATTTCGATTATAGTCAAGGACATAAAAGAATCTCTCTAGCTTACTGATTTGCAGTTCGGTGAGCATGGCATTTACTTTTTACTAAAATAATTAATCCTACACATATCTCTCACTTTGATAAAACAATAGTGTCAGACCGATTCATCCCGTTTATCTTATGGATGAGCAATACAGAAGAGCCTCTTCTATCCTCATAGTCAACCATCTTCATTTTAATAGCCAAAAATCCTTTTCATAAATGGTATTTTTACGCCTTCTGTAAATCAAAAGTCAATTTATCTATGCCTGCGAAAGCTGTCATTCTCTCCATCGGTGATGAAATACTTTATGGTCAAACACTTGATACCAATTCGCATTGGATAAGTGGCGAACTCGATAGCTTGGGAATACGAGTTGTTAGAAAACTCACGATCGGAGACACTAGAGAGGATATCTTAAAAAGCTTACTTGAAGCTGAGGAGTTGGCGGATATCATTTTGATTACCGGTGGTTTGGGTCCTACCAATGACGATCTTACAAAACCTTGCCTAGTAGAATACTTCAACACTGAACTCGCTCGAAATGAGGAAGTGCTTGCACATATTCAAAACCTCTTTGACAAAAGAGGAAGAGAGATCTCGGAGGTGAATAAGCAGCAAGCAGATTTACCAGCAAACTGTGAAGCAGTTCCTAATCCCATGGGTACAGCGCCCGGCATGCTGTTCCAAAAAAATGGAAAGGTGATTGTATCCATGCCTGGGGTTCCATATGAAATGAAAAATATGATGGAGGAGACGATACTGCCAAGACTGAAGAAGCAGTTTGTCAAAGACGGTATCTTTCACCGAATCATCCGAACCATCGGGGTTCCTGAATCGGTACTGGCAGAAACCATAAAAGACTGGGAAGATTCATTGCCTGATTATATCAAACTGGCCTACCTACCTACCATGGGAAGTGTAAAACTGAGATTGACTACCGATAATGACAGTGAGAGTAGACGTGCTGAAGTGCAGAATCTCATAGATCAGGTACTCCCTTCAATTGAGAAGCATGTTTTTGGCTTTGACAATGAAGAAATTGAAGAGGCCATTGGAAGAATGCTGAAAGAAAAGAATCTTACCCTATCCGTGGTGGAAAGCTGTACTGGCGGGTATCTTTCCCATCGAATAACATCAGTACCCGGAAGTTCCCAATGGTTTTCTGGAGGATTTGTACCTTATTCTAATGCGGTAAAAAATGAACAGCTAAAAGTTCCTTCAGAAATACTCAAGGAACATGGGGCAGTCAGTGAACCAGTTGTTTTAAGCTTGGCAGAAAACGTGAGAAAAGAACTAAATACAGACGTAGGAGTATCGGTAAGCGGAATTGCAGGCCCAGGTGGTGGAAGCGAAGAAAAACCAGTGGGTACCGTGTGGATTGGATACTCTGACCGGAATAAAACAGTAGCCAAAAAATTTCAGTTTATCCGAAATAGAGAAATAAACATAAAATTTAGTGCTATTGCAGCACTCAACATGATTAGAATAAACTTAGATAAGGAATAACAAAATTATTATCTTTGGAATCCCAATAAACAACCCAAAACAAAATATAATATGGCCACTGTAGAAATGGTAATGCCTAAAATGGGCGAAAGCGTGATGGAAGGAACCGTACTGACATGGTTGAAGAATGTCGG
>JABSPG010000681.1 GCA_013214445.1 Ekhidna sp.
TATTCCTTCGATAGAGGTTAGGTCATTGTACCAAGGAAAAACGTCTTTGGCTAGTCCGTTAAATATTAGGTTTTGATCGGAAAAGGAAAGTCGGCTAAACTGATCGTCAGTTGGAAAGCAGTAGTAGTCTTTAAATCCTTTTAGCCTGTACTCTTTAATGGTCTGTTGCCGATGGGAGATGGGATAAGCGTATACAAGGGCTCCTCGTTGGACATACTGTTCATTCCCAGTCTCGATCTTCTTAATGGGGTTCTTAAATTCGATCGTGAAAGTTTCGTTGCTCCATTCTTTCGAAACTTTGTAAAAACCTTCTCTTTCAGCGCTTAATTCAAGAGTTCCTTCCTTGTCGAGCACTTCATCAGACCAGTTAGGCTTTCGTAGATACAGGTCAAATGCGATGGGGTTGATCAGCTTGTACTCGAAAGCGTATCTCATCCTGAAATGGGTAGTTTGTTTCCTGCTCTATGGTCACATTGATGCCATCAATCTCGATTTTCAACTCGCTGGGACCATACAGTACGGATGCCAGTCCATTGCCCTTTCTCATCCACATGTTGTCCAAAAAGTACGTGTAGTTTCGGGTGTAATTTGGGACGCAGCAGACGGCAGGATCTGAATGTGTGGGAGAGTACTTATATCGAGGGTCAAGGTTTACTTTTTCGAATTCATGATGTTTTCCATCCAGCACATAGGCATTGTCATGTTTTCCATAGGTGATAGCAGTACCTTCAGGATTTCTGAAGCCCATCATCGCATTGTAGGTGAGCTTTTCAGCATGATCAGCATATTGAATATCTCCTGTTTTTTGCAAAAGTGAGGTCAATGAGTTGCGTAATTCTACCATGGTACAATACTCCGTAGCTGTAGTGGTTGGGTCCGCTGGGAGACCTGCAATCCACTCATTCCCATGACCGGCACCACTCGGTAATATGCATCTATGCAGCTTAATTAAGGCATTGTCCATTGCCGAGTCCAATTCTGGATAGCTCGTTTGATAGTAAGCGTTCGCCAACGTTCGGACATGTTCATAGGTATGCACAGCATGACCTTCGAAGGGTGCATCTTTTTGCATGAGAAATGGATACCGGAGGTCATTGAATGCCCGATTGATGGAGAAGGTGGAAAAGGCTTCATACAAATACACGGCGTAATCCTGATAGACTTGTTTGCCAGTGATTCTGTGGAGGGTCTCGCATACATCCGTCAGCATCAAACCATGGGTTACCCCACCGAAAGCATTTGCCAGTTCAAAAGGATTTTTGATGCCTTTGTTGTAGCTATTCATGGTTACTTCCATGCCTTTCTCCACTGCCACTAAGACTTCCTCCTTGTTAGTTAATTCATAGTATCCAAGTAGAGATCGGAAGGCGGTAGTCTGCGCCCAAAGCTCTCCATTCGAACCGTCATGCTGATACCTCAGATTTGGCTTGTAGATCCCGATGTAACCGTCTTTATCTTGAGAGGAGAGGAGGTTAGCAACGATTTTATGACTCTGTTCCATTGCTTCGGTATTGTTCGTTAGGAAGGCATGACGGATGAATCCATCTCACCAGTTGCCGATGGTTTCGGCATTCCACCACATAATTGATTGTTCCCAGTCTGCACCTGTAAGCACCAAGTCACCCATTTCAGGCACATCATCCAATCCACCGCGACGATGCTAATTAAATAAATCATCTGACTTTATGCCTGGATACAATTCATCTAATGCTCCTACCATCCCTTTTTGTAAGTCGTTTTCCATGATTTCCAACATCCAACCTTTGGGTCGGGTGCTGCCAGATGGAAGGTTGATAAATGCAGGTTCAATGGGACTTCTTTCGCCTTCAAAAAAAGTCAACAGTGGGCTGTCATCTTGTAGGTTGGTTTGATCTACTTTGGAAAGAAAGCCCTCTCCCTGCGAGCTTTGATCGCCTTTGCAACTATAGAAAAACAGGGCGATGATCATAAGGCACTTTCTCATATCAACACAGGATTGATTTCTGTATCGATTACCTCTCCAACCTTGGCTCCCGGACACCACTTGTTCCAATCCTTGATTTGATTTTCGTTTTCCGGTTCTTTGAGCTTCATGTCTTTATCCATAAAAATTACGGTCATCACTTTTCGCATATCAGCGGATTTGTTGGCTCCTGCTCGGTGAAATATCCATCCAGAATGAAAGCTAACTTCTCCCAAATCGAAGGATTCCACAATGTGGGGAAAGTCAGTTATTCGGAGTTTTTCTGAGAGTACTCGTTCACTTTCGTCACTAATATCTAGATCACGGCCTTCAATCAATCTTTGACTACCGGCACTAAACTCCAGCGGTCCCAAATCGAGCGGGGTTGCTTGTAAGGGAATCCAAGCAGTTATCGTCTTATCGCTGGAAAGGGGCCAGTAGTATTGATCTGCATGCCATGGAGTGATACCTCCACCTGCTTCCTTAAACAGTGCTTGGTCATGATA
>JABSPG010000682.1 GCA_013214445.1 Ekhidna sp.
TACTAATCGCTGATCTAAATACCAGGCAACCGAAAGGTATCCTACTGCATTGTATTTCTGAGAACAAGATTTTTTCCAGATGATCCAACAAATACGCTATGCTCTTCGAATGCTCTTTAAGTACAAGCTCTACACAGGGGTAAGCCTAACAGGACTAAGTATCGCCATCGCTTCGTTTTGGTTTATCACCAATTTTGTTTCGAATACCTATCAATTCGATTCCTTTCATGAAAAGCGTGACCGCATCTACCGGTTGACCATGGAGATCACCGCCGCTGATAACACCGATCACTATGCTACCACCGGTACACCTCCTGCACAACTTTTGATCGATCATTTTGCCGGAGTAGAAGCTTATGCGAAAATGACATTTATCAGTCCTGTGGTCAAGGTAAGAAATGAGCTATTCAATGAGGCAGGATTCTACCAAGTGAACTCAGAAACATTGGATGTTTTCTCATTTGATTTCATCAGTGGAGACAAATCGTCGTGTCTTTCTGACCCGAATTCCATTGTGTTATCCAGGCTTTTAGCAGAGAAATACTTTGATAATGTAGACGTCATTGGACAAGAGGTGATAGTCAATGAGCACAATTTCATCGTTAGTGGCGTTTTTGAGGACTGGCCGAAAAACACTCACTTGGACATCAAGGCCCTGGTTGCTTCTGAAAGAACCAAAACCCATTATGAACCGCAAGACTGGTTCAACCTAGAGCAGTATAACTATGTTTTGCTAGGTCAAAGAGCCAATCAAAATGAGCTAGACCAGAAACTAGAACAACTAGTCAAGCAACACCTCGGCCCTGCTTTGGAAGGTGCTGGTATCGCGTTAAAGTTTAATAGTCAACCGCTTGAGGACCTGTACTTTTCAGAGATTTTGATAGACGATGTAACTAAAGGCAATAAGACATATATCAACGCCCTAACCATTGCAGGACTGTGCGTCTTGCTTATCGCCGGACTTAACTATATCAATTTATTATTGACTCGATCTACTCAAAGGGTAAAAGAAATTCAATTGAAAAAAGTGCTAGGTATCTCACAAAAGCAGCTATTCTCACAAAGCCTTTTGGAGTCAGGAATCATGACTCTCCTGGTTTTAATTATCGCCTCCCTCCTGGTTTTGCTTTTTGATCCCTTCTACTTTGACTACACAGGATTTCGTTCGATTCGCATGGTAACTAACTGGACGATTCTTTCAGCCATATTGCTAAGCACTTTTCTGTTTGGACTACTTGGCACGAGCTATTCAGGTGTTTATCTCTCCTTCTCCAGCAGCCTAATTAATAAAGAAGGTAGTTCCATTCGTGCATTCAAAAAAGGACTACTAGGTTTTCAGTTTGCGATCGCATCCATCCTACTCATAGTTACGATGACGATGAATCAGCAAATCGATTTCATGATACATACGGATCTTGGCTTTTCAAAAGATCAGGTGCTGGTTGTCGACTTCCCCGACAATGAAGCATTGAAGGACAAACGAACCCTGTTCAAGCAGCAAATTCAATCCATGACTGCCGTCCAAAATGCCAGCTTGATCGGAGGTGGCGCCCTGCCAGGAGCGGACAATGGGAAGGAACTGTTTCAGGTCATGATCGATGGAAACAAGACGGAAAGGATCTATAACTTTTACAGAGTAGATGAAAACTACACTGAGCTACTGGATATCGCGTTTGCAGCAGGACGAAATTTTCATTCAAGTAGAATCACTGACCAAACACAGGCAGTCATCATCAACGAATCATTAGCTCAGTCGCTAAACTGGAAAAATCCATTGGGACAAAAGATTTGGTATGGTGACGAAGCGAGAGAGGTAATAGGTGTGGTTAAGAACTTCCACAACAAATCCCTGCACAACATGATTGAGCCTGTAGTTTTTTTGTTTGATCTGAATTATGCCAGCAACCTGCTCGTTAAGGCAACACCTGCTGAAGTTCCTCAGATTGAAGCCACTTGGGCTAGTATTTTTCCAAACGTTCCATTTTCTCTGAGCTATTTTGATCGGTTCATTGATGACTTGTATGCCAAGGAGCATCAAATGGTACAGCTATTCAGCTTTTTTTCTGTCGTTTCCCTTGCACTCTGTTGCATGGGCCTTTTTGCTACGTTCTCACTGCACGCCTTTCAAAAAGTAAAAGAAATGAGCATCCGAAAAGTGCTAGGAGCAGGTGCTGTAAGTATTCTAAAATCGACATTGAGTAGTTATGCCACCACCGCATTCATTGCCATCGGATTGGCTTTGCCATTGGCATGGTACCTTTTGACGCTTTGGTTGGAAGGCTTCAGCTACAAGATCCAAATCAACCCAGTGCTTTTCATCCTGTCTTCTGGTCTCGTCTTGCTTATGGCTCTACTTGCAGTCGCTTACCACCTTAAAAGAGTACTCGATGTAAATCCAGCGGATTCCTTAAGTCATGAGTAACTAAAAAAAGGATATATACA
>JABSPG010000683.1 GCA_013214445.1 Ekhidna sp.
CTTCCATAGGTTTCATATTTCATAGTGGTAGAATAATCCTCCACTTTCATTTCACCTTGTTCCTGTAATTTAATGGTCTTTATAACAGAGCAATTGCTTAAAAGTATAGTTGCTAAAAAAATCAGATTATAGTGCTTCATATTTTCTTCAATTTCTGCTAACATCCGTATATGGTGCACTAGTGCATCATATACCTTTTATATCGTTAAAACTATGCATTCATTTCCGTTATCATAATTTATATAGACAAGGAGATTTGCAGCATAGTCTGCAGGTTATAGAGAAGAGACTCTCTCAAAACTGTGTTAATCTCAATGATTCAGGAATCAAGTTGAGGATAGTAGCCAGCAATTAAGCTTTGCTACTAATTGCATTGTTAATCGATGACAAAATCGGAAGTGGATGCCGTGACGATGGATTCATCATCGAAAGTTATCGATACAGTGATTGATTGGTTCTCTATTTTGACCCGTTCATTTAAACTAAAATAGATTGGATGTTCATAGTCCCCAAAAACGTTTACTCCAGCTTTCTGTTCCGCAATAAAATCTATAAACGATTTTTTCGCTTCATTCATATTTGCTGGAATAATTGAGAATAATTCAGACAAATCTGATCCTGGTCCATACTTAGATAAACTAGTACTTACTTGTTTATCTGAGTAAATTCGGATGGTTGCTATTGTTTGAGTTGTCACGTATTGAGGTCCAGGACTCGCTACAGCTGAACTTATCAGGAAATTGCTTTTTGTTGGTTGATGTTCCTTTCGTTTTGCTAAGAATTTTAAGTCTTCAACATGAATATTCATAACACTATGTTCAAACGAGGTAAATCGATCGTAAGAAAAACCCCTATCCTCCGTCATGCTGCCCACAATTAATCCAATTGATTCGACTTGAGTCTCTTGAATCCAGCCTCCTCCTGAACATGATGGTTCATCTCCAAATGAACAGGAAAAAGGCACGAGCAAGTATATGGCTGTGGCCATTCGAATAACGTGGGAATACTTTTTAAATCGGATCATCTTAGTAGTAGAATTCGTAATATCTCGGTATGCTACAGTAGAGCAACATATACCTCTTTAGCTTTAAAACTAAGTATTACTATCCGTTATTCATAAAATAGAAAGGTGGGGGTTTTCAGGCTGGATAGCAAGTCAAAAGGGTATGCTCTCTCAAAAATTGATTGGTATATCCCGAATCAAGTCTAGGATAACAAAAGGTTATTTGGGAATCTGCATGCCTTGGTATGCCTGTCTATTCTGGCTGGGATAGATTGGATGGTGTTTGAATCTTGAAGTTCTGTGATTTTAACGACGAAGCGGTTACTTTTTTAATCCTAAGATTATTATCCTGATTGAGATACTTGATAATGTATTTGTCCTTATGATAATCGAGAATCTTCGCGGAAAAGACTGAATTTAATTTTTTGAAGTAGAAGACTTCTTCACCGATTTCAAAATGCCCGCCCTTTCCGGGCTTAATGAATCTGTTTCTGTTATCATCAGTTGCATTTAGCTTGACAGAATCTTTTGAAAAGTCTATGACTTCAGCAGATAATGTAACCTTTGTAGTAAGGATTGGTAGAAAGAAAGTCCGTTTGAAATCAACCGTAGTTTGTCCAATCACTTGAGTAGCTCGTAACTTATAGTTCTGATATAAATTTCTTTTGGCTTCAAGAAGTAATGCATCTTTCTTGTTACCGCCAATCCCCAAAAAGTTAGTTGTCTTGGCTGTTCCGTATGCAAAGTCTACGCTACCAAAACTCTCATTGGTTATCGTTCCCGTTCCTCCGGAAATGCTTCCAATGTGGTAGGAGCAAGATGATAATAGTAGGAAAATCAAAAGTATTAAAAAATTATACGTTTTCATTTGTTCAGTTCTCACCAATCAATACTTAGAGACTTTTGGCTGCTTTCTTCTTGATGCACAAAATGGTCATACCTCTGTAGCCCTAAAACTACGCATTCATTTCCGTTATTCATAAGTTATCTAGACAAGGAGATTTGCAGCATAGTCTGCAGGTTATAGAAAAGAGACTCTCTCAAAACGGGTTGCTCCCTAGTAGATCCTGAATTAAGTTCAGGATGACTTTGGGAGTGTCTTTTGAGACAGCCTCTTCTAAATTTACAGATATCCTTTAGATCATTTATCTGCTTCTAGCGTCTGTTCTAGTGGATCTCTGTTTTTTACGTGTTTTTCGAGCCACTCATCTTGCTCCCACAGCACGTGCATGATGCTTTCTTTTGCTCGGTAGCCATGGCTTTCTTTCGGAAGCATAACCAACCTTGCTGGCCCTCCTAGGCCTTTGAGCGCATTGAAATAGCGTTCGCTTTGCATGGGGTAGGTGCCCGAGTTGTTGTCGGCCTCTCCGTGGATGAGTAGGAGTGGGGTCTTCATTTTGTCCGCATGCATAAAGGGTGACATGGTGTAGTATA
>JABSPG010000684.1 GCA_013214445.1 Ekhidna sp.
GTTTAGCAGGCTCTTGGCAGATAGCTAAGTAAGGCCATGCGCTATATCGTATGTTGTGTGCTTTTGATTGATTGAATTGGTTCTTTCAGTTCTTTCAGGAAGCCTTCAAGTAATTTATTGCTATTTTTTTTGGGTTTGAATGTTTCGGTTAGTTCAAAAGAATGGGTGTTAGAAGTTATCCAAACTTCTCCCTTCATAAGTTTCAATCCAAAGTTGTCAGAATCCATCCAGCCAAATTCTCTGATGGATCTCCACCATGCAAAGTTTCCTTGTTCTGTTTGCAAAAGTTGAGTCGTTTGAAGTTCCTCAGTTTGAATGTTCAGCAGTTCGGAGGTAAAGGTTGTTAGTCGACCTGTTAAGTTGATTCGAATGGAGCCTTTATATTTCTTGTTCCGACTTAGTTTGGAGTCTGTCCGATATACAAATTCGTAGTTGTCTTTAATACTTTTATTGTATGCATCCGCAATAGCATTCGTGTCCCATCCGAACTCGTTAGCTAGTGAAATAAAGCCTTTGTGGACAAGTTCTAATATCTCCTTACGCTGAGAGAGTTCGTCCAATTGTTTGAAAGATTCAATGTCGATACTGGTTCGATAAGCGTAAATACTTTCAAATTGAAAATTTCGAGGTTCTTCATACCCATCTTTGATTTCAATGTTCACTCTATGTTGAAACATTCTCAATCTGTTGTTCAGATTCTTTGAGAACAGCCATAAAATCTCCCTGTAGAACGGTATCAATTCGTGTTGATCAACGTTCGGGTATCTTAAGTAAATTTCGATGTAAGGATTCAGGAAGTTCATGGGATACTAATTGCACACAACGACCAACTATCATCCGTAAGCTGGACTTTTCAAATTTATACTAAAGTATCTGATCGCACCAGCCTTTGCAAATAGCTCTGTAAGCTTATGGATGATAGTGTCTGTTGTGCTTTCGTCATTTACTTGTTGCTTCTCTTACCTTCTCGATATTCTCCTGAATCAGATAGCAAAGAATTGATTTAACCTCTTTCCAGTCCTTACATTCATATTTCCATTCCTCATCCTCCCCAAACAGGATTGACAGTCTAGCTCGCTTGTTGACCTCAACTAAATGTTCTTTATCACCCACAAAGACTGAAATCCAAAAGGCACCATGTTCTTCGTCCATTTCGTGAATGTCAGTAAGGGCCTTATCAATATCATCTATTGTAACATTGTCTTTGTCATAGCCTGCAGCATATTGAATATATGATTCACTTGATCGCGGATGTTTAAAATTCTCAAAGTACTGTTTAAGCCTCTTGCCAAACTGTTTTGAGTTTGGAATTCTTCGCTTTACTAGATAATTATCAAGTTGAGATAATTTATTGTGAAGTAGAAAATAGAAATAAATAGAGTAAGTAATTGAAAACCCCTTACTCAAACCTAGACTCTTGTTTTCTTTAGTTCGTTCGTTTCTTGAAGGCTCTTCACCGCTTGGATATTCTTCTTCGGGTGAGACATTTGACTCCTTCGTATAGCTGAAGCATGTGAAATTCAGTAAGTCAGTTTGTTGCATTTCAAAAATCGATAGAAGCTCAGATATTTCTATTTCACTTTGCCTCTGTTCTTCTTCAGAAAGACGTTCAAGAGTTTCCAGTTCAGAAGTAAAAAATTGGATGTTCATAATACCAACAGCCTCCCTTTCCAATTCCTCTACCAATGGATGGTGAAATAGCTTGACTTTTCGTTTTTTAAACCACATTTCGTTCAGGGGGGGGTACTGACTAACGTTAAATTAGTCTCTGATTATCAAGTAGTTACAAAAATACATTTTCGGGCTATTTATCATCATATTTTTCGTATTTTGGTTTAACGTTAGCTTCTGAAATCAATTTGGAAAAGCCGAAAGTGCCATATTTGGTTTGGGCGGTTTCGGATCCAAATCTCGGGAATGAAGCACAACTGCTTGGTATAAGTCGTGGCGGTTTAAAATGGTTTGCTGTTTCGTCTACTAATTAGCCAATCCTGCGGCTGACTTGCAAACTTTTTCCTCGAATTCGAAGCAGTCCGCAGGACTTGGCGAGCCCGTAAGTAACTACCAGTCTTTCAAGTAGTACCTCACAGCCATGACTTTATACCGCTTGTTGTGTTTTGTTTTTTTTCATTTCTATTCTTAGTCTAACTTAGAATGGTAATACATTTCTATTTCTGATTAGTTTCAAAACAGTTTGAATGATTTGAAAACCATTGTTTTTATCATGATTGTCAGGTCTGGCTAGATTCAGACAAACAAATTTAATTTATGAAAAAGCAATATGTTTCAGCCTACCGACTTTCTTGTTGGCTTCAATTATTCGAAAAATGGAAATCGACATTTCAGTCTTTTATCAATGAAGAGGGCAATTTATCCTTACTGAAAAGACTGAACAGAATAAGTTGTCTTTTAGGTATCAAGAAGACCGTTTA
>JABSPG010000685.1 GCA_013214445.1 Ekhidna sp.
CCTGGGACTGTAATCGTTCAATTACTAAAAACGACTTTTGTAAATTAGTTAATTGCTTAGTGTTAGATGAATTGTTCATTACTCCAGTTCCTAATTAATTTAGTAAGTTAAATTTTTGGTCGATCAGCTCTTCTAGCTGTTTTTCTGAAAGTTCTTGAACTTTCGAGAATTGTTTTTCTTGTATTTTATCTATTTCATCATTTTGATTTTCTGTTTTTTTGGTAATTGAAGTGTTAAAAAACTCTTTATCTAAAATCTGCTCAGACAAATAATCTACCAGTTTTATCAGACTAGGATAATCAAAAGCCAGAGTCGAAGGTACCGAACATTTCAAACTACTTTGCAACTTATTCCTCAGCTCCACAGAAATCAAAGAGTCCATACCCAAATCAAAAAACCCTGTATCCATTGCAATTGATTCAGGATGACTAATCCCCAAAACATTAGCCACCTGAAGACGCACATGAGCCACCAACAACAAGCGACGCTCATTAGGTGGTGTAGCCTCCAACTTTAACAGAAAATCTGACTTCGATGGTTCTGCAACCTCCAATATAGTTTCCTGCCAATCCGCCAAAAACGGCCACTGCGCCACTCTCTCCTGCCACCCTGACCAATCAATAGGCACCACCCCTACTTCCACATCCGAACCACTCATCAATAGTTCCAAAGACTCCAATACCTGAGCCGGAGATATTACACCCATCCCCTGCTTACCTGCCCTCATATCTGCACCCCGTTCAGCAGCCTCTCCCACTTGAGAAACTGCTCCCCAATGAATACTCAATCCCGGTAACCCCATAGTTCGACGATAATGAGCCAAACCATCAAGAAAAGCATTAGCAGAGGAATGATTTCCCTGACCCGGTGAACCCAACAGAGATGCTGCCGAAGAAAACAGCACAAAAAAGTCCAATGATTGATTGAGACTCAATTGATGCAAATGCCAAGCACCCTGCACTTTCGGTGCCATTACCCGCTCAAAACTAGACCAATTCTGGTTTTGTAGCACTCCATCTGATAACATCCCCGCCGAATGAATCACTCCTCCTAAGGGTCTATTTGACTCCTCTATTCTCTGCCACACACCTCTCATCGATTCCCCATCAGATACATCGGCTTTTTCCACTACCACCGACGCTCCTGCCACTTCTAACTCGGTTATCTTTTTGATAGCAGCATCATCCGGTGAACGGCGTCCCAACAAGATCAAATGTTTGGCCCCCTTTGACACCATCCAATTAGCTACCAGTAAACCCAAACCTCCCATACCTCCTGTAATCAAATAGCTAGCTCCAGAACGGAAACTTAAAGGCTTTTGAGTCTCACCATCAGCAAGTTGTGTTTGAGTTACCACAATCTTACCTATGTGTTTAGCTTGCTGCATATAACGGAAGGCATCAATGACTTCCTCTATGGGGAATACCTTTATTGGTGGTGGTTGTAGTAAACCATTGCCGAATTTCTCTTTCAACCCGACCAACATAGAATTAATCAATTCTGGCTGCTCTATTGACTCTTTAACTAAATCTACCACAAAATAACATACATCCGGCCTGACTGCTGCTACTTGGCTTGAAGACCATACTCCTCGCTTGGCGATTTCCACAAACCGACCACCCTGAGTTACTACTGACATACTCTTGCTAATAAATTCCCCAGAAGTCAGGGAGTTGAGTACAATATCCACTCCTTGACCTTGAGTTATTTCCATCACCTGGTCAGCAAATTCTAATGTTCGGGAATTCATAATATGTTTCACACTCAGATTTCGTAATGCTTCCCATTTGGGCGGGCTTGCCGTAGCCAAAACCTCAGCTCCTGCCTGCTGTGCAATTTTTACCGCTGCCATTCCTGTCCCTCCCGCACCAGCATGGATCAGAATGCGCTCGCCAGCTTGAATCTTAGCCACATGATGCAAAGCATAATAAGCTGTTAAAAAATTAGCTGGAATAGATGCTGCTTCCTCAAAGCTCAGATTTTCTGGCTTAATAACTACATAGGTAGCATCAACAGTTACATACTGACTAAAGCTACCTTGAGCCATAGCCATAACTAAGTCACCCATTTGAAAATCTCTGACTTCTGACCCTACTGCTACTACTTCACCCGCACACTCCCCACCAAAACTGTCCATCTCTACTAAGTGTTTTTGAGACATTCCATCCACTTGCTGAGGAACTAATCCTAATGCAGATACTACATCTAGAAAATTTAATCCTGTCGCCTTCACTCTAATCTCTACTTCCCCTGTTCCTGGCGAACGTCTAGTAACTGGTTCTAGGATTAAGTGATCCAAACTACCCTTCTGAGAACTTCCTAGTTTGAATGGTTGTGATGGCACCAACTGTTGTGCCACTGGTTGCCGATGATGACTACCCACCAACCGAGCCACATAACGACCATCCCCACGCCATGCTACCTGGTCTTCC
>JABSPG010000686.1 GCA_013214445.1 Ekhidna sp.
TGCCGAGTGTCAGATCCAATCGGGTTGATTTGCCAGATTCCATGAGGGTTGAAGTAACAGTGGGTGAAGATATGTTTACGGAAACAATCCCGGTAAATAATCAAAGAGGGAAGTTTGTTTTGGTAGGCTCTTACGATTTTCGAGCAGGTCAATCAGCAACAGTTACAGGAAAAGTACTAAAGACGGGAGACCCTTTGATTGGGGATGCCATATTGATGGTGGCCAGAAAGTAACTAAATAGATGAGAGTAGTTCTAATCATACATTTTGGTATTGCCTTATGCTTTAGCGTTTTTTCACAACCGAAGGAAGCTAATTACGATGAAAGCAAGGTGCCTGATTATTCATTACCAGATTTGCTGGTGACTTCTTCGGGCGAGTCCGTTAAGACGATCTCTGATTGGGAGGGTGTTAGACGTGCTGAGATTCTCCAGTTATTTAGAGATGAGATCTTTGGTAATACCCCTGAGGTAACAGGTATTGAGGTCAAAAGTGAAGTTATTGAAGAAGGGAGTGCCTATGGTGGTGCAGCTATTCGAAAACAGATACGAATGGAGATCACGAAAGGAGCCCATCGATTGCCTGTCAATGTTTTGCTGTATTTACCATCAAGTATCAAAAATCCTCCCATATTCTTTGGATACAACTATTATGGAAACCAATCCATCACCCTTGATGAAAATGTGGTTTTATCTGATGCCTGGGTGGCAAACAACAAAGACTTTAATATCAATGAAAATAGAGTGACCGAAGCTTCTAGGGGAAAAAGAGGGTATCGCTGGGCCATTGAAATGATGTTAGAAAATGGTTTTGGTCTGGCGACCGTTTACTATGGAGAACTCGATCCTGATAGGGATAACTTTAGGGATGGGCTACATCCATTTTTTTGTGAGAAGGGCCAGACTAAACCAAAATCCAATGAATGGGGATCAATAGGCGCTTGGGCCTGGGGCGCATCCCGAGTAATAGATTACCTATAAAGGGATGTAGACACAAAAGACTCCAAGTTCATCCTATTTGGTCATTCGAGATTAGGTAAAACGGCTCTTTGGGCAGGAGCACAGGATCAACGATTTGACATGGTTATTTCCAATAATTCGGGATGTGGAGGAGCCGCCATTTCTCGTAGAGAATTTGGAGAAACCATAGCGGTCATCAATAGAAGCTTTCCTCATTGGTTTTCAGATAATTTCAATCAATACAGCAACAATGAACCTAATTTACCTATCGATCAGCATATGTTAATCGCTTTGATTGCACCAAGACCTGTCTACATTGCAAGTGCAGCAGATGATGCATGGGCCGATCCCAAAGGAGAATATCTGTCTGGTTACTATGCTGGGGAAGTCTATAGGCTTTATGATCAACCCACACTCCAACATGTAGAACCTCCTGAGATCGATACACCTCTGCATGATGCAGTTATTGGATATCACAAGCGTACGGGGAAACATGATGTAATGGATTACGATTGGGAACAGTACTTGAAATTTGCAAAAAAATGGCTCTTGAATCGGTAATCTGTACATTGCTTTTCTCTTGTACCATTGTTCTTCCTTTATGAATTGAATCTCTGACATGCTAATGCACCACATTGCTTTTCATTGCATTGATAAACGTTCGCATTGCAGTAGTGGTATTTCATAAAAGCTGGTCAGGTATTCTTATAGCGGTTGTTTTGGGCGCATGTACAAAAACGACGCAGGAGAACACTATTGAAGTTGAGAGACTAAATGTTCTGCTCATCTATGCTGATGACCTAAACAATCGCCTTGCATACTACGGAGATTCTATCGCGATTACCCCAAACATTGATCGACTGGCTAACTCCGGAGTTGCTTTCTTAAATTCTTATTGTCAACAGCCTCTTTGCAATCCTTCCCGATCTTCTATGCTATCTGGGTTGAGGCCATCCACCTTAGGAATTAATTCGCTGGGAGAAAATCTTAGAGAAGCTCACCCTGATATTGTAACACTCCCTCAAGCGTTTAAAGAAGCTGGATATTTTACTGGAAGATCAGGTAAGGTTTTCCATCAAGGAGTCCCGGATGCGATTGCTCAACAGAGTGCCGGAGCAGACGATCCTAAAGCCTGGGATCAAGCAATGGATGTTCCGGGATATGAATTGAACAGCAATGGACATTATTACAATGCAACGCCTTGGAAAACGCATACGGCTGGGACCGGGGGAGCAGTTGCATGGCTTAGGGCCGAGAAAAGCGATGACCGCCAGCATGACTATAATGTAGCTACAGAAGTCATCAAGATGATGAAGGAGAAAAGAGAAAAGCCATTTTTTCTGGCTGCAGGATTTATTCGACCACATGTGCCATTGGTGGCTCCTAAGAGATATTTTGAGATGTATGATTCAGTAGAAATTCCGATTCCTCCATCAATGGCAAATGATCGAGAGGATATGCCTG
>JABSPG010000687.1 GCA_013214445.1 Ekhidna sp.
TCTTTTGGTTTTCCAGTATGCCAAGCGATACACAAGCATGCAGAGAAACCAATGGATTATCATTTGATGATTGAGCACGCAGATCCTTACCTTGAGGATTGTATGAAGGCTGGGGCTGAGATTATAACTGTCCATCAGGAAGCCTGCAGGCACCTTCATAGAACAGTGACCGAGATAAAGCGACTAGGAGCAAAAGCTGGAGTTGTTATAAATCCGCATACTCCAGTGTCTAGTTTAGAGGAAATTCTGCCATATGTGGACTTAGTTCTGTTGATGTCTGTAAATCCTGGATTTGGCGGTCAGAAGTTTATCGAAACTACCTTCGAAAAGGTGCGAAAGCTGAAGAAGATGGTTGATCTAGTTAATCCGGACATCATCATTGAAATTGACGGGGGAGTAAATGATCAAAATGCTGGAGAACTTTTTGATGCAGGAGCGGATATGCTAGTGGCTGGTAGCTTCGTTTTTAAATCTGATGATCCAATGCAAACGATCAAGAATCTCAAAAAGTCGTAATAGCTTGAAGGCATTAGCTTTCCTAAGTTGCTTTCTAGTTTCTAGCCTAGGGTTTACCCAACAGTCTGTAATTCAAGGACGTATTGTTGATGAGTCTGGTGATCCGATTCCAGCGGTCAATGTGATATTGAAGGCGGATCAAACTAAGGGAACAATTTCCAACGTCGATGGATACTTTTCTTTGGAACTTCTAGAAGGTACCTATAGCCTGATTTTCTCTCATATTCAGTACGGCATCCATGAACTCAGCGATATACCAACGGGGGCGAGTGATTTCATTGTCACCCTAAGACCAGAAAGTCGGATGCTAGATGATGTGGAGGTGGAAGGTCGTCGGGAGAGGGATCTTGTAGATCCAGCGACGAAGCTCGATCCAAAATCCGCCAGGAATGTGCCTTCTGCTTTTGGAGACTTCAGCAAAGTGCTGCTCACCTTACCAGGTGTCTCAGGTAATAATGAGCTTTCTTCGGCATACAATGTACGTGGAGGAAACTTTGATGAGAACCTGGTCTATGTAAATGATATTCCTGTCTATAGACCATTTCTAGCTAATGCCGGTCGGCAGGAAGGGTTAAGTTTCATAAACCCAGATCTAGTTGGAGACATCAGCTTTTATGCTGGTGGATGGGAGGCCAAGTACGGGGACAAACTTTCCTCGTCTCTTAATATCGATTACAAAGAGCCTGAGAAATTACAAGGGCAGATCAATTTCGGATTGTTGGGTGGTTCTGCTTTCATCGGGAACAGGATCAATGAAGATGTGCAATATCTCATTGGAGCAAGGCATAGAGATTCGCGTTACTTGCTGAATACCCTGGAAACTGAAGGTCAATACTTACCATCTTATACTGATGCTCAAGCATTTTTCACCTTTGATTTGTCTGGAAAAGGTAATCAGGTCAATAGAACAAAGCTGAATTGGCTGCTTGCCTACGGAAGAAATCGATATTTGACTTTACCAATCTCGCAAGTGAGCGAATTTGGATCTGTCTCTCAAAATCTCAGGATTCAAACAGCATTTGAAGGTAGGGAGCAGTTGGATTACGATACCTATCAAAGTGGTTTTAATCTTTCTCACCGATGGACCAACAGGTTCCTAAGCAGATGGATAGTTTCAGGTGTCTATACTTCTGAGCGTGAAAACTATAATGTTGAGGGGGCCTATCGAATTTGTGATGTAGACAATAATCCAGGCTCCAATAGTTTCAATGAGTGTGTTGTGGTTAGGGGCATAGGTACAAACTTTGATTACGGAAGGAATCGTTTGGAAGCTGAGATTTTTAATTCAGAGTGGCGAAATGAGTACTTATTGTCGGATTGGGCTGTTTTGGAGGCAGGTGTTGGTTACAGCCGTAATACGATACAAGATGAATTGAATGAATATGCATTTTTGGACTCAGCCGGGTTTGTCAATATCAATGAAAGTACCTTCAATAATTTAGAACTGACCACCAATACGGTCACTGCATACCTGCAGTCTACTATTTTTTCCAAGGATTCTATGCATGCAGTCAACTTGGGAGCGAGAATAAATCATCTTGACTACAATGGTGAATTACTTTTCAGTCCACGTTTTATCTATCGCTTCAAGCCAAGATGGGAGAAAGAAACCTCCTTTAGAGTTTCAGTTGGAAAGTACAGTCAGGCGCCATTTTACAGAGAATTACGAGACCTAACGGGAGAAATTCAAGAAGACGTCAAAGGTCAGCAGTCTTTACATCTGATTGGGGCAATGGAGCATGTATTCAATTTATGGAACAGACCATTCCTCTTTTCAACAGAGGTTTATTACAAGTCTATTTCCAATGCCATCGCATACGACATTGATAACGTCAGGTTAAGGTACTTTGCAAATAATGACGCGTCTGCGCTTGCTTATGGATTTGACTTTAGGATTAATTGGG
>JABSPG010000688.1 GCA_013214445.1 Ekhidna sp.
GTAAATTAGGCACTAAACATGCCTTCTTTCCATATCATTAAACGTATATTTCGCGGTCGTTAGAGGCCTCCTAAATTTTGAGTAACAAAATGCAAAAAACATTTTTCCAATTAGTCGCATCGGATTTCAACGCAGCCCGACGTTAACTTTCCAAAACAGTTGATTTTCTTCGAATTATATGGTCGGATTGTATGTTGATTGATTGCGTTATTCTATCTAATCATCGTTCAAAAAACTAATAATATAGCATGAAGGGTCTTTATTACTTCTTATTCTCTGTAATAGTAATCGGGTCTTTGCTTGTCTACTTTAAGATTCAACGGGATCTTAAGTTGGAGAATCCTAACCTAACAGATTTAGCTACCGAGCCTGATTTGTTGATGAATACGGCAGACAAGAATTTTCAAGACAACAAATCTATAAGGGCGATAAACTTTCTTGAGGATGCAATCAAGATGATGAAGCTGCTAGAGAAAGACGGAGACAGTATCAGTATTGAAGCCATAGAAGTGGCTATCTACGATCTGCAAGTTGTGGAGAATCACATCAAAGCTGAAGACATAAGTGAGGAATTGATGTACGAAGCATTTGCAGACGCCATGAACTCCTTGGCTTTTGCCTCACTTCGAATTTCGGAAGTATTTATCAGAGAAGGTAAAGAAGAAGAGGCCAGGGTTACGATTAATCATGCAATGGATCACTTACAGAATTCGATTTATTTTGCTCGTGGGGAGCAAAAAGAAAGTGAGATCAAAATTGCGGGTCATCTGCAACGTGTGATAGAAAATCACCTAGAAAGTGACATTTCAGAAATTGATTTTGTGATGGCCGAAATCGATTCGTTGGTAAAGGCGCATGTCATCCAATAATCTAGTTGGAAATCCACCGAAACCTATTTGAAAGAGTAAACTAGTAAAAGGTTGGTTCTACCTCCCTTTCAACAAAGGTGAGTCCAGCATTAGTTAGTTCTTTCAATACAGGTTCATAGATCTCTTTTTCTATCGGTACGTGTATCCCTGTAAGTTTTATTTTTTCCTGCAGAATAAGTTTTGCTGATATAGCAAGAGGTAGACCTACAGTTTTTGACATTGCGGTGTTTAGCTCATCATCTCCCATGGCCACCATGCTTGACTCTAACTGTTTCGGTTGACCTTCAGCGATATAATTAAACTTGTGCCACATGACAATCATGTCTTTATCTTCAGGGTTTAACGTCCATTTCTTTTTCAAGATATGCTCCAGGATTTGAGCAGGTGTGCCGGTTCTAAGGTCAATTGGTTCATCTTCAAACATGCCTAACCAACGGAGTTTGAACATGATAGCACTATCCAAATCCAGGTTTAAATAGTGCGCTAGCTTTAGTTCTACGGAATCATTTGGATTGTAGGATAAAAAGGAATTGATAAACTGCCTATGAGTCATGTTAGAAACATTTTCCATCTCATAGGAATCATCAGTAGCTCCTAGTTGGATGAAAGCGTCCCAGGCGGCACAGTATCCAGGCCGTCTTAAGGTACCTCGGTAGAGTGTTTTTATACCTCTTAGGTTGTAAACGTCTATGTATGCAAGTGAATCTCTATTTGCATATCCTTCGAAATAGCCGTGATCAGGTATATAGATCTGTTCAGTACGTCTAAATAACTTATGATAAGGGATGTACTTAAACCTACCTTCCTGGATGAATTTACAGGTTCCCTGACCAGCCAATACTACATTTCTAGGATTCCATGTAAACTTATATTTCCATGGATTATCACCCACAGATTCTTCTGCAACTAACCCTCCCGTAAAAGTCTCAAATCCTGTAAGCTCATAGCCTTTTTCTTTGAGTTCATCCAGAACTTTCATAGCCGACATGTGATCTATTCCAGGGTCCAATCCCATCTCCATGATCATCAACTTACCTGCATTGTTAAATTGTCCATGCAATGCCTGGATTTCTTCTGTAGTGTAAGATGCTGTCAAGAAATGCTTCTTCAGCTCTGCGCACTTTCGAGCAACATGAATATGCAACGAAGCTGGCAACATAGAGATAACAAGGTCGCTTGCTCCTACTAATTCATTGAGGAGCTCAGCGTCAAAGACATCAAAGAAAACAGCCTTTGCATTTTTTTGTCCTTGGATCTTGTTGTTTGCAAGTGCCAGATCTTTTTCGGCAATAGTGATTGTCCATTGCTCTTTTTCGGAGTGCTCGAGTAGGTAGTTAATCAATGCGGTAGAAGATTTTCCAGCACCGATAATTAGGATATGTTGCATCCAGCAAATATGGATTTATCGCTATTCTTTCAAAAAGACTATTCGCTTTTTTTGTTTAAAACCATACTGCTTGCTTGAGCAGTAGGTAAGATCATTAGGTCTCCAATGTTTACATGAGCAGGTCTGCTCAACACGAATTCAATGGTCTCTGCTACGTCATGA
>JABSPG010000069.1 GCA_013214445.1 Ekhidna sp.
TGTTGAGCATCAATTACAGAAGTGGTATAGGATATGGCATGGAGTTTCGTGAAGCAGAGAACTACGGGGCGGGTGGAGCCAGTGAATTCAACGATGTGCTGGGAGCCGGACTCTATCTAAAAAATTTATCTTTTGTAGACCCTATCCGGGTGGGACTATATGGGGGTTCCTATGGAGGCTACCTGACTGCTATGGGTCTATCAAGAGCGTCCGATATGTTCGCAGCAGGGGTGGACATCCATGGGGTGATGGATTGGAATGTCATCATCAATGGCTTCATGCCTAGTTACAACCCACTTGAGCATCCGGATTTTGCCGAACTGGCGTACGAATCCTCGCCGATAGCATCGATGGATACATGGAAATCTCCTGTACTGCTGATTCATGGAGATGACGATCGCAATGTGCCATTCAGTGAGACGGTAGACAAAGTAGAGCAGCTAAGAAAAAACGGGGTGTATTTCGAGCAACTGGTCTTTCCTGATGAAGTGCATGGATTCCTGTTGCATAGCAACTGGTTGAAGGCTTATAACACCACGTACGACTTCTTTGAGCGAAAATTAAAAAACAGGTAAGGAAAAGGCGGTCTATTGGAAAAGACCTTTATTTCAGTTGATAGAGGATTCATTTCTACCAAAGAAAGATAAGTTTGGCAAAACCTAATACTAATATTTTTAGTATTTTTGAATCATGCGACATGCAGGTTCAGCAGATCTTCCTTTACATAATGGTCATGTTCCTAAGTGGCTGGCAGAGCGGATGGCCAAGCTCGGCGGTGCAATTACCGAAGCGATCTTAATAGAGTTTGGTAAGAAGGCTTTTATTCAGCGCATGAGTGATCCTGCCTGGTTTCAATCATTGGGCTGTGTACTAGGGATGGATTGGCACAGTTCGGGTATCACGACCTCTGTAATGGGAGCGCTAAAGACGGCCATAAACCCCAGAGCGAGAGAGCTGGGCATTTACGTCTGTGGAGGCCGGGGTAAGCACAGTAGAAAAACACCGGAAGAGTTACTTCGGGTAGGCGATCGAACAGGGCTTGATGCAGCATCGCTGGTTCGCAGTAGTAGGTTGGTTGCAAAAGTGGATAATACGGCCATTCAGGATGGATTTCAGATCTACCTGCATTCCTTTATCGTTTCCGATCACGGCGATTGGTCGGTTGTCCAGCAGGGTATGAATGGCCCTTCAGGATATGCAAGAAGGTATCATTGGTCTTCTTTGGATTTGACCAGCTACGTGGAGGATCCCCACAAATTTATTTACGGTAGAAATCAGGGACAGATCTTGAATTTGACAGCAGAGCAAGCTTCTTGCGCTCGGCAGTCTATTCTCGAAATGAGCAAAGAGCATCCAGCCAAGATGATCGAAGAGATCCGGAAGATTAAGCTGCCAGCCCACCACGATGTTCGTCAAAAAGACGTAGACCTGAAAAGACTAGGATCGGTTTTGGCAATATCTTCAGAGTTGCCCAGCGATCAATTTGAAGATCTGCTTTTAATTCAAGGACTCGGACCTAGAACCTTACAGTCTCTTGCTTTGGTTAGTGAAGTCATTTACGGTACCGAATCAAGGTTTCAGGATCCTGCGAGGTTTTCTTTTGCTCATGGTGGGAAAGATGGACACCCTTTTCCGGTACCAACTAAAGTTTATGATGAAAGTATAACCGTTTTAAGGCAGGCGGTAGATAAAGCGAAGATTGGTCATCGTGATAAGCTGAAGGCTCTGAATGCATTAACCACTGCTTCGCAACGGATGGAAAAAGACTTCTCTCCAACAGGGGACTTAGATGATTTAATTGAGAAAGAGCGAAGAGATTCCTGGAAGTATGGAGGAAGAACGGTAAATGGTTTTGCTAAGAAGCCCATGTTGGTGCAAGGGAGTTTGTTTTGATCACTCCCAGTCAAAAACTTGAGTATCCTCGCCTCTCATCAGCCGAGCACTTTTTACATCGTCAAAAGCCCGAAAGTGTACGAGGTTTTCCTGATCTCCCCAAACTTCATGTAGGATACTGTTCCAGACTTTCACCTGCTTTATTTTCTTGACTTTCTCAATTTCAATGTAGCACCACATCACTTCGTCTTCGATCTCCGCTCCTATGTAGTTCAGTTCGTATTCCTTGCCTTTCTCATCCCATAGTTTGATTCTTTCCAATGCGTATTTTTTAAGCGTCTCATTCACAAAATCCCAATTGGCTTCTTCCGTAATGTTCAGTTTCTGATTGCCCGAGTAGTGCTGCAGTGCCAACTCCAGATCATCTAAGAAAATACGCGTACTTATCTGTATTACTTTTTGGTCTTCCTTGTATTTAATATCAGAGACACTCACATGGAAAGGGTGGAGGGTTAACTGAAAAAAGATAAAAAGAGATGTAATCATGGCTCAAAGCTAAGCAAATGCAATGCCTGTTTTCAATACCGCTCATCAAATGATCTGACTGAAAATGACGCAGATGGAGTCCATCGGTTATATTCGCAATCCGATGAGCGAATTTGGATTATACTATGGATTGGGATTCGACCATATCCTGGATGTAAATGGATACGATCATATCCTTTTTGTGATCGTGCTCTGCGCACTTTATCAATCCACCGATTGGAAGAAAGTCTTGATCCTTATCACTGCTTTCACGATTGGTCACTCCATTACGCTGGCACTAGCAACGATGCGGATCATTCAGATCAATGCGGATTTGATTGAGTTCCTAATCCCGGTAACGATACTCTTTACAGCAGTCTCAAACCTGTTTACCAAAGAGGATCGAATAGCAGAAGGAAAAATTTGGAGAAACTACGCTTATGCCGGCTTCTTTGGGTTGATCCATGGCCTGGGCTTTTCCAATTACCTGAGAGCGCTGTTAGGAAAAGATGAGACGATTATCATGCAGCTTTTTGCCTTCAATGTAGGGTTAGAGGTTGGTCAAATCATTATCGTTGGCTTCTTTTTAGTGACTAGTTTCATTTTCACCGGATTGGGAGGGGTCACTAGAAGGGATTGGAAAATCATCATCTCCTCAGCGGTAGGAGGAATTGCATTGATGCTCATGCTGGATACGAATTATTTAAATTGATAAACTAGAAAGATAACTCATACTTAAACTGATGAATCATAAATACATACCTATGAAAAAGAGCATTCTACTTATCGTAGCGTTGCTGGTAGCTACGACGGTTTCTGTAGCCCAGGATCGTAAACAAAAAGACACAGATTGGGAACAGAAATTCGAGCAGCTTGGAACCATGCTTCCCACTCCTAATGTGTACCGAACGGCATCAGGAGCCCCAGGGCATCAGTACTGGCAGCAAAAGGCCGATTACAAAATGAACTTGGTATTAGACGACAGTAATCAGAGCTTAACAGGCAGTGAGACCATTACTTATTACAACAACTCTCCAGATGTGCTAGAGTACTTATGGGTGCAGCTAGATCAAAATGTGAGAGCAAAAGATTCCAACTCGCCTTTGATTGGACAAAGCAGCATGAAAGACACGCTTAATGCGTATGCGGTTTTCAGACTTACTGGCGATGAAGACTATGACGGTGGTTTCAAAATCAAGTCAGTAGAGCAAAATGGTAAAGGCATGAGCTATACCATCAACAAAACCATGATGAGAATAGACTTGGATCAGCCACTCAAGTCTGGAGAAAACACCACGTTTAGTATCGAATGGAATTACAACATCAATAACCGAATGACTGATGGAGGCCGTTCTGGCTTGGAGTACTTTGAAGATGAAGATAACTACCTATACACCATTGCACAGTTCTTCCCTAGAATGGCGGTGTACATGGATAACGAAGGATGGCAAAACAAGCAGTTTCTGGGGAGAGGCGAGTTTGCTTTGACTTTTGGAGACTATGAGGTGGACTTGACTGTACCGTCAGACTTCATCGTAGGTGCCACCGGAACATTGCAAAACCCAACTGATGTTTTAACATCCGATCAGGTAGAGCGATTTGAGCTAGCGAAGAAAACATACGACAAGCCTGTAATTATCGTAACAGAAAAAGAGGCACGAAAGAATGAAAAGACGAAAGCTAAGGACACGAAAACATGGAAGTTCAAAGCTGAGAATGTAAGAGACTATGCTTTCTGCGCTTCCCGAAAATTCATCTGGGATGCAATGGCTGTGAAGCTCAGCGAGGGAAATGAGCCATTGGCAATGTCTTACTACCCAAAAGAAGGAAATCCACTTTGGGAGGACTTTTCTACGATCGCAGTTGCACAGACACTAAAGACGTTCTCCAAGTTTACTACGGAGTATCCTTACCCTCATGCAACATCCGTGCATACGGCCTCTATCGGTATGGAGTACCCAATGATCTGCTTCAACTACGGAAGACCAGATCCTGATGGAACCTACTCTGACAGAAAGAAGCACGGGATGATTTCTGTGATCATCCATGAAGTAGGCCATAACTTTTTCCCAATGATCATCAACTCGGATGAGCGTCAGTGGACTTGGATGGATGAGGGTTTAACGACATTCGTTCAATACCTCACAGAACAAGAGTTCAGCGAGAATCATCTTGACTATGATTACCCGTCTAGAAGAGGCCCTGCTGCGAACATTGTGCCTTACATGAGTGGTGAGGGAGGTCTGGTAAGACCAATCATGACTAACTCGGAGCAAATTCGTCAGTTTGGAGCAAATGCCTATGCAAAGCCAGCAACTGCGCTAAATATTTTGAGAGAGACAATTATGGGTCCAGAGCTTTTCGATAAAGCATTCAAAACATACTCCGAAAGATGGGCCTTCAAGCACCCTACACCTGCAGATCTTTTCAGGACTTTGGAAGATGCCTCAGCAGTAGATCTAGATTGGTTCTGGAGAGGTTGGTTCTATGGAACGGACTATGTAGATGTGGATCTTGCGAATGTGAGATGGTTTCAGATGCAGACAGAAGAGAATGGTCTTGAAACCAGAAACATCAAAGGCGCAGGTCAGGGGATCGATGGTCAGGACGATGGTAACAAAGACTTTGGAAGCGCTCCACAGCCATTTGTGTTTCAAGAGTGGGAAGGCGGAAGCGGCGAGTACCGTCAGACTATGGATCAGAATAAAATCAAGCAGGCGGCTGAAGGAAAGAACTTTTATGAGCTGACGCTAAAGAATCAAGGAGGCCTGGTCTCTCCTGTAATCATTGAGTGGACCTACGCCGATGGTTCGGTGGAGCGAGAGAAAATACCTGCTGAGATCTGGAAGATCAATGAGAAGGAAGTAAAGAAGGTATTTTTGAAGAACAAAGAAGTAGCGAAAATTGTGATTGACCCTGATAAGATGACGGCAGATGCATACACAGATAATAATGTGTATCCAAGGTCACAAGAAGGAGATCGCTTCGAG
The DNA here is from genome assembly GCA_013214445.1 of Ekhidna sp. Taxonomy (GTDB): domain Bacteria; phylum Bacteroidota; class Bacteroidia; order Cytophagales; family Cyclobacteriaceae; genus Ekhidna. The sequence continues at coordinate 5,349 of JABSPG010000069.1, forward strand.
CAGTTCAAAGACGGAAAGAAATAAAAGAAGCATAACCAACCTAAACTAAAGGGAGGCCGTTTTCGGTCTCCTTTTTTATTTGATAACTTAGCTGCAAACCACAGAAATAATGAAAAAATTAGCTCTAACCGTCATCGTCATTTTTATTCTTTCATCATGCAGCACAGGCTCTTCTTCATCCAGCGAGACTCCCGACTCAGTAGCAGTGGAGAGCTCTTTTGTTGAGTACAATAATCCACCTGCAGAAGGATTTAATCAGGAAGGTTCTGACCTATTAGCTACCCTACTTGCAGACAAGACCATGACTGCTATGGGTGGAAGACAGGCTTGGGATAACACGAGGTTCATTAAGTGGAGCTTTTTTGGAAGAAGGAATCATACTTGGGACAAATGGACAGGGGATGTTAGAATCGAGTCTCCTGCAGATAGCTTAACGATATTGATGAATATTAATAGTAAGGAAGGGAAGGTAGCGATAGGAGGCAATGAGCTTACCGAGGGGCTGAATGACTACCTGCAAGCCGGCTATGAAATGTGGGTGAACGATAGCTATTGGTTGGTCATGCCTTACAAACTGAAGGACTCTGGTGTGACCTTAAAATACCTAAGAGAAGACACTACCCAGACAGGGTCCGCATCCGATGTAGTGAGCCTATCTTTCGAAGATGTTGGTGTTACTCCGCAGAATGTGTACGAAGTTTGGATAGACACAGACTCAAAGCTGGTGACTCAGTGGGCATTCTATCCTGATTCATCTGCTCTCGAACCAAGGTTCATTACCCCTTGGGAAGACTATCAAAAGTACGGAGACATCATGCTCTCAGGTGGTCGCGGATCAAATAGTCTATCCAGTATCGAAGTTCTCAATGAGCTTCCTGCTGGAACCCTCACAGATTTCTGAAGGTGGCCACCAACATATTTGTTAGGTCCATAGTTCAATAGAAGCTGTTCACCGATTACTGCTTAGCATCTTTTTGATTAAGTAGCATTCTCTGTAATTTCTACTTGCAATGTATCCTTATGCGGTCAAGGTAATATTTCTCCATTATTCGATTCAGGCGGCTTTTGCGCTTGTAATCGTGCTGATACTGAGGAAGTTTTTCAGGCAATACAAAAGCAACTTCTTTTTGCTTTGGTCCTGGAGTTGGATGGCCTTACTGGTAAACATGATTGGTTCAATGGTCTCATTGTCCAATTCTTTTGTGCTCCCTTTAGATAGTTTGTTTCGCTTATCCACTTCTGCGATTACCGTGGCGGCTAGTCTCTTACAAGTATTGTGGCTGTATGCCGGCTCATTAGAAATTGTCTCTTCAAAAAAGATGGATAGAAGGCTGATCAAGATAATTTCTATCGCCATCATTCCCATTTCGATCTTGTTGGTTCTGTTATACTATGACATAGCAGATGCGGGAGCAAACCGTATCTTCTACAGAGTGGGTATAAAATCCCTGATTGCAGGGGTTGTATTTGTGGTTTGTGCGTTGATGCTTAGAAAGATCAGTGATCTAGGTCTTGGTATCCGGTTCATTATCTTCTCCTTCTCTATCTATGGAATCTTTCAGTTCAACATCTTTTTGACTACACTTTTTGATCTTTATGAGACCTCCTATCCACTAGCAGTACCCTATCTCTTGAGGGGATTTGATATTTTGCTGCAAGCCATTATGGGTCTGGGAATGATTATCAGCGTGCTGGAAATAGAACAGCTTGACCTCAAAAAGGCAAATAGTGAGCTAGATACTTTTTTGTACCGCTCTTCTCATGATCTTCGAGCTCCGCTAACCACCATCTCCGGGATCGTTTCTGCCATTAAGGTTTCTGAAGATTCGAAGCAAAAGGAAGAATTTTTGGATGCCATTCAAGGGAGGCTAGAACAAGCAGATGCGGTCATAAGAGATATCATTACCTTAAGGAAGGGGCAGAAGACCGGCCTGCAAATAGAACAGGTGGACGTAGCAGAGGGCCTTAAGAAATCCTATGATTCACTAGTCAATCCAACGGAAAAACATCCAAGGTTATCCATAAATGTGCCAGGAGAAGTTAATATCAATACAGATCGTGCAAGACTTCAAACCGTCCTGTCAAACGTCCTTTCTAATGCCATAAAGTACCATAACTATGATCAGGAAGATCCATATATCTCGGTGCAGATCAATGGCATGGAGGAAGGATTAGCATTGGAGATAAGTGACAATGGAACAGGCATAGATTCAAAGCACCTCGAGAAGATTTTTGACATGTTCTATCGTGCATCAAAAAACTCTAATGGGACAGGTTTAGGTCTTTATCTGGTAAGGGATACCCTTTCTGCGATGAGGAGTACAATTAGCGTATCGTCACAAAAGGGAAAAGGCACGACATTCCATATCTATTTAAGTGATCATGGTCCAAACCATTCGGGTCAATAATCGATTATTGTATTAATTGAAATCAGTCGTGGAAAAACTCCAAGACGTCACTAAACAAGAAATATTAGGACATATGAAAGCAATTTGGAATGATCAGGTAATCGCGGAAAGCGATGATACAGTAGTGGTAGAAGGAAATCACTATTTTCCGCCCTCTTCGATTAAGCAGGAGTACTTTAAAGAGACGAGCACACATAGTGTATGTCCCTGGAAAGGAACAGCCAGCTACTACACAGTGGAGGTTGATGGTAAATCAAATGAGGACGCAGCATGGTACTACCCTGAGACTAGTGAACTAGCCAAGAATATCAAGGGATATGTGGCTTTCTGGAAGGGAGTGAATGTAGAGAACTAAGCTAGCTGGTCTTTTTGACCAGCTTCTTTTTCCTAAGATCGTATCCGAGGTAAAACCCTCGGAGTACCATCGTCAGCACAAATGGCACCAACGCCTGATGGATGGGCTGAGGTAAAAACATCCAGATCACTAACAAGATGGAGTACCAATAGGCGGTAATCTTGAAATACGTACTGAAGAACTTTCTAAGCTTCTCTTTGCCGATAAAGAAGATCAACGGGAAGTGAAATGGGATTGCCCACAAGATGTTGAGGTTATTTTTTGACATGTGCTCAGTACCAATCCATAGATAGACAACCCACCAACCGACAAATCCAGCGAAACCAAAGAGCAGCATATCTATCCATTTTGTTCGCTTATTTGATTTAAGGTTTCTATGTGTGATTAGGCCGGTGACAAAGAAAAGCAAGACAAAAAGGTTGAAAGGCGTCAACCAGACCGATAGCGTACTAGGCTGTTCAGGTATATAGGCATCTTCAGACTTCTTCACGATTGGCAGTATCGCCCCATCCCTTTCAATGGTTCCTGTGCTTAGGCCCTCATAAATGTAAGGCGGAAGAAACATGTATTCTTCAGCGGTTGCTTCCTGATCTACTTGCATGCCAAGCCCAATATCTATTCCAAAATCACCCCATGCTTGCTGGCCAAGGTAATCATCCATCAACTGGCGAAAAGTTTTCCCCTCCTCCTTATAGTCTAGATTGAAAGTCACTCTCCCAGGGAAATTCTCCTCGATAATATCTCTGATTTTGGTAGCACAATTGTCGTATACATAGTGGTAGAGATATTCGGCATTTTCAGGCTTTGCATTGTTTTGCAGGTAGTCGAAGAGCATTTGCTTTTCAGCTAAGGTCAGGTTCAAATACTGCAGCTTAATGTACCGTTGGAGATATTTGTGAAGACGAAAGGAACGTTCCCATTTTCGCACCCCCACTTTGTACTTTAAGAGTCCTTTTGCGAAGTTGAGAAAGAAGTTCTCCTGATTGAAATCGTATACTCCATAGTCGTAAAACCAGTCGATCCCCAATTTAGGATCAACTACACGAAATCCATTGTGCCCAAAAGCAGACCAAGGTTCACCTTGATATGGACCTAATGTCACCACTACGATCTCAGCCTCTTCGGATAATCGAAACTGAGCATTTGCAACAATGGAGAAAAAAAATAGCAGCCCTACCAGTACGAATCTCATGATTCAAGTGTTTATTTTGTTTTTAATGTTAGTCAATCTAAACGACAGTCTATCCCTTGGTTCAAAGCTAACCCCAAAAAGGATATCCAATGCTTGGAAAATTTGGCGTAGCTACCAACGTGCGGCAAAGACTGGTGTTCCTGAAATCAATGGATTGCCGATTAGCATGGCCATTGAGCCTACAACCGCGTGTAACCTAAGGTGCCCTGAATGTCCGAGCGGCCTTCGATCTTTCACAAGACCAACAGGAAGACTGGATACTGGCTTATTTGAAAAAATAATTCAAGATGTCAGCGAGCATCTCATATACCTAACTTTCTATTTTCAAGGGGAACCCTATTTGAATCCCAAGTTCTTGGACATGGTTAAGATCGCCTCAGAGCATAACATTTACACGACCACATCTACCAATGCTCATTTTCTTGATGAAGCCAATGCAAAGAAGACCGTCGAATCAGGCCTTAATCGCTTAATTATTTCTATCGATGGGGCCTCTCAGGAAACCTACCAATCCTACAGAAAGGAAGGAGATTTGAAAAAGGTGTTGGAGGGAACTAAGAATATACTGAAGTGGAGAAAGGCGCTTGGAAATAGGGGGCCAAAGGTGGTGTGGCAGTTTCTAGTGGTAAAGCCAAATGAGCATGAGATTCCGACCGTTCAAAAACTGGCCAAGAAGTATGGGGTGGATAAAGTGGCTTTCAAAACTGCTCAGATATACGACTATAAAAACGGGAGTGATCTGATTCCTACCATTGATAAATACTCACGCTACAGGTCAAATGGAGATGGCACCTACAGCATAAAGAATGAGTTAGCGAACAAATGTTGGAAGATGTGGCAATCATGCGTCATCACCTGGGATGGACAAGTGATTCCCTGCTGTTTTGATAAGGATGCCAAACACAGTATGGGTTCATTGGGGGAGAAAACCTTTAAAGAAATATGGCTATCAAAGCCCTATCAACACTTTCGGAAGAGCCTATTCACTTCCCGTTCTGAAATAGAAATTTGCAAAAACTGCACGGAAGGCCTTAAGGTTTGGGCCTGATGCACTTATTTCGCATTCAACAACATCTACTCCAATGATATTTGACCGAAAAGATCGAAGCGATGAAGAGCTTTTGGCGATTCATGAAGCGCTTGTCACCCCACGATTGATTGAAGAAAAAATGCTGATCTTACTCCGTCAGGGGAAGATTAGTAAATGGTTTTCCGGCATTGGTCAAGAAGCCATCTCAGTCGGTGCTGCGCTAGCCCTCGATAAGGAAGAATACATTCTTCCAATGCATCGAAACCTAGGTGTTTTCACAAGCAGAGGAGTGCCGTTCGAGCGCTTGTTTTCACAATTTCAGGGAAAGCTAAATGGCTTTACCAAAGGGAGAGATCGTAGCTTCCATTTTGGGACACAGGATTACAATATCGTTGGAATGATTTCTCATCTGGGTCCCCAGTTGGGAATAGCGGATGGAATAGCCCTCTCTCATCTTTTAAGAAAAGAAGAGAAGGTGAGCTTGGTTTTCACTGGGGATGGAGGTACGAGCGAGGGTGATTTTCATGAAGCCGTAAATGTTGCCTCGGTATGGAAATTACCAGTGATTTTTATCATCGAAAATAATGGTTACGGGCTATCTACGCCAAGTAATGAGCAGTTCAATTTTGATTCTTTCGTGGTAAAAGGTCCTGCCTACGGAATGGAAGCATACAGTGTAGAAGGTAACTCGATCCTGGAGGTGCTGAATGAACTAGAACCTTTGGTTGAGGATATCAGAAAGAATCCACGACCGATCATATTTGAAGCTAAGACATTTAGGATGAGAGGCCATGAGGAGGCTTCTGGCACGAAGTACGTTCCCAAAGAACTGATGGAACACTGGGCAAAGAAAGATCCTGTCAAGGCTTTTGAGAGCTTTTTGATAAAGGAGGGGATAGCCACAAACGATACAATCGGGGATATCAGGAAAGGAATCCAGAAGGAAATCAGTGTTGCCGTAAAAATTGCTTTCGAAGAGGAAACGATTCTTGCCAGTACAGATACCGAGACGACAGATGTCTATGCACCGTTTTCTCAAACTGTAGTTGAACCTGCAGGTGAGGAGAGCGAAAAGAGGTTTGTGGATGCTATCTCTAATGGACTAAGGCAATCGCTTGAGAAATACGATGAGCTAGTCGTGATGGGACAGGACATTGCCGATTATGGAGGTGTGTTCAAGATTACCGAGGGTTTTATGGAGCAGTTTGGCAAGGATCGTATTCGTAATACTCCACTTTGCGAAGCGGCCATCGTTGGAGCCAGCCTTGGCCTCAGCATTTCACGCATGAAGGCGGTTATGGAGATGCAGTTTGCAGATTTCGTTACAGAGGGCTTCAACCAGATTGTCAATAATTTGGCTAAAATTCATTACCGCTGGGGTCAAAATGCCGATGTGGTGGTGCGTATGCCCACAGGCGCAGGAGTAGGTGCCGGACCTTTTCATTCACAATCCAATGAAGCTTGGTTCTTCCATACCCCTGGATTAAAGATCGTCTACCCATCTAATCCACAAGATGCAAAAGGACTCTTGGCAGCTGCAATCGAAGACCCAAATCCGTACTTGTATTTTGAGCACAAGGCACTTTATCGCTCTTTATCGGGAAACGTTCCTGATGCCTACTACACTACGGAAGTTGGTAAGGCGG
>JABSPG010000689.1 GCA_013214445.1 Ekhidna sp.
TGTATTGTCACCCCCGCTCGCACTTGACCCAGAAGTAATCTCAGAAGGATTAGCATTGTAACAGATCGTCTGAGCACCACTAATGTTTCCAGCACTCAAAGGCGTTCTCACTGTCACTGTTATCTCATTAGAGTATTTTAATACGCCTTCTGAAGATACCCTCCTCCGATATCTTGTTGTAGATGTCAAGATGGGAGGATTGTAAGTTGCTCCAGTTGCTCCACTAATGTTTGACCAATTGCAACCACCAACAATACATTTCGATTGCCATTGGTAGCTGTAGGTATTGTCACCTCCAGAGGCAGAAGCACTGTTACTCAACTGGCTTGGATCACCATTGTAACACACCGTTTGCGCACTCCCAATAGATCCGGCTTGAAGCTGAGGGTTGATTGTTATTTTGATATTATTTGAATACTTCGTCTGCGTACAAGACTTTGCTCTTCTTCGGTACCAACGGCTTGCCGTCAGTGGAATTGGAGTAAAGGTGGCACTAGTGGCCCCACTAAGGTTACTCCAACCACTTGTCCCCGTACTTGAAACTTGCCATTGGTAATTGATAGTACCATCGCCTCCTGAAGCATTGGTCGTACTAGTCAAGGTCGAAGGAGTACTGTTGTAAGGAAGCGTCTGGGCATTACCAATAGAACCAGCGCTCAAATTAGGACGTATAGTGACTTTGATTGTGTTGCTATACTTGGTTTCCCCGCAAGAAATGACTCGCCTACGATACCAGCGAGAGGAAGTAAGGGTTGGTGGATCGTAAGTTGTCCCTGTCGCTCCGCTAATATTGGACCAACTACTGTTATTGCTGGAAATCTGCCATTGGTAAGTATAACTGTTGTTTCCCCCTGAGGCATTGGACGTACTGGAAAGAGCCGAGGGATTACTGTTGTAACACAGCGTTTGGGCATTCCCAATGCCTCCTGCTACCAACTGTGGTCGCACTGTAACCGTTACTTCGTTAGTAAAACCTATATTAATATTAGTTCCGGCAACTACAGCTTCTCTTCTGTAAATTCTTGTAGATGTCAGGTTGGGGGGATTATATGTACTGCCCGTAGCACCACTGATGTACGACCAGCTGCAGGATGAGCACCGAGACTGCCATTTGTAACCTACACTGCTACCACTAGTCGCCGAGGTTAGATTTGTTAACGCAGAAGGATCCCCGTTATAACAAACCGTCTGAGTCCCACCTATAGCTCCGGGATCTGACGCATTCTCTACAGCCGTCACACTTAAAGTAGTAATTACTTCGTTACTAAAACCATTCCTTACTGTGATGGTCTTACTTCCAGCAGAAGAAAAAGAAATATTTGCTGTATAGATAGCTCCAGATGCAGTAGTAGAATGAACCGTACCGCTAGTGGCCGACCAATTAACACCTCCCAATTGTGGAACTCCACTATTATACGTGTAGGTATAGGTTGTGCCTACATTTGGATTCGTTTCACCCGAAATTTGTGCAGTGACTACCAGGGAACAGCAAATGAGTAATGTAGTCGCTAGGTATTTGATCATGATCCGTAGGTGAAGGTGGTTGAATGATTTATTTTATTGCTTGGAATGCTCCAATAAAGGGTCAACCTTTCGTTGTCTTCGCTAAGTTGACCTGAAGTGATTTCTACGTTTCCTACTGAGCCAGAATCGACCGACGTAGGAACCACAGAACCATCACATTCAATCTCTATGGATGCGCCTGGCCCGGAGTAGCCATAATGATCAAAGAAGCCTGCTGTAAAGTCGGATATACTGATCGTATTTCCATCCACACTGAAGTTTTGGCTTTTTGTCGCAGTGCCCTCTGTCTTCAAGGAAGTTTCTCCTGTCCAGATACCCGCGGGGATTGCTAAGTCGCAACCTTCCTGGGCAAAGCCCAAGGTGGCATTCAAAAGCATGAAAAGGATAAGGATGTGTTTAAAATTCTTCATAGCAGTTTTTAGTTCTGTTAGGTTGATTCACCATTGGCATCAAAGAGCGGTTGATTCACTCAGTACTCTTATTTCTTCGATTTCTCAGACGAGTGCAAGTACTAAATGATCTGAAATTGACCCCATGATTATGGTGATTGAAAACGATCATTTCATCTCAGTTTTCAGTGCTTAAGACCTGGTTCTCCATTATCTGGTGACGGTGACTTTTATGGCATTGGAATACTTCATTTCGTTGCATGAGCTGACCACTCTTCTAAACATGCGAGTTTCCGAAAGTTGAGGCGGATCATAGCTGCTATTGGTCGCCCCCGCGATATTGCTCCATACTCCATTTGCTCCTGTGGATTGCTGCCACTGATATCGAAAGCTTCCATCTCCTCCAGAAGCACTCTGAACACTGGTAAGTCTGGCAGGCTTCTCACTGCTGGCCACCTCCTGATCATTACCAATCGTGCCTGCATGTATTTCTGGAGCTACGG
>JABSPG010000690.1 GCA_013214445.1 Ekhidna sp.
AAAGACAGATGTGAGAGTGATTGCAGCAACTAATGTCAATCTCTTGGATGCTGTCAATAAGGGGAAATTTAGAGAAGATTTGTACTATCGTTTAAGCACTGTTCCAATATATGTCCCTGCTCTTAGGGAGCGTGATAATGATGTAGTCCTACTCTTCAAGAAGTTTGCTTATGACTTTTCAGAGAATTACAAGACTGAGCCCATCAGACTATCAGATGATGCAATTGAGTACCTAAAGTCGCATCGATTCCCGGGGAATATCAGGCAATTGAAAAATCTTGTGGAGCAAATAAGTGTCTTAAGCATTGAGAGAGATATTTCGCTTTCCCAACTGCAGACGTATCTTCCAAGAACAGGAAATAACTTGCCGGCAGTGCAATCGAAAGAAGAGTCTGCCGAGAACTTTAGTGAAAGAGACATTCTCTACAAGGTCCTTTTTGATATGAAATCTGATATGGCTGAGCTAAAAAAGCTAGTCTTCAAGATGTTGGATAGCGATGATAGCGATAAAGAAATCTTGAAAGATCATCAAACACTTTTTCAGAACATTGAAAGTTCACATGCACGTTTAGACAGTTTCAATGAAGATCCTACACCAGATGAAATAGAGCCTCAGCTTGTCATTTCAGCAAATCAGGAAGCGTATGATTCTGAGGTGGAAGATATCACTCATGAGATGGAGTTTGAAGATTCTCTTTCACTAGAAAAAAAGGAGAAGGAATTGATTATAAAAGCTCTTCGGAAAAACAACAACAAAAGGAAATATGCCGCAGAGGATCTCGGAATCTCGGAACGAACTTTGTACAGGAAGATAAAGCAATATGAACTCGAAAACCTGTAGCCTTCTTCTTATTCTTGTGACGCTTCTTTCTAATGGCTGTGGTGTCTATTCCTTTACCGGTGCTTCGATATCCCCAGAGGTAAAGACTATCTCCATTTCCACGTTTTACAACAATGCTGCTCTGGGGCCTTCCAATATGAGTGTATTGTTCACAGAAAGTATAAAAGACTACTTTCAACAAAACACCAGCCTCGAACTAGTGGATAGCAATGGCGATTTACAAATCGAAGGATTTATATCCAATTACACCATTACACCGGTAGCAGCTACCGCCGGTAGTGCAGGGCAACCGGATTTTTCAGCACTTTCCAGAGTTACCATCACCGTGTCTGCTTCATACATAAACGTACAAGACCCGACCTTCGATTTCGATAAATCTTTTTCCTTCTTTAGAGATTTTAATGAAAACCAAGAGGATCTCACAGCAAACGAAGAAGCATTTGCCGAAGAGATTTTTGACCAAATTATCCTAGATATATTCAATGCCTCAGTTGCAAATTGGTGATTTTGCTTAATTTTAGCATAAACACCGAAAGCTAACCTGTGAATAAATCCGAGTTAATCACCTGCTTACGTAACCCTCATGAGCTTTCAGATGAGCAATTGAGCAAGCTGGAAAAAGTGGTCGATGCAAATCCATACTTCTTGAGCGCTCGACTACTGCTAGCCAAGGCGAGTAAAGAAAAAGGGCACCCAAAAACAAAGAGAAGAGTTGCTTCTGCAGCAATATATTCCACTGACCGTGTTTTGTTAAAGAAGTATTTAAGTGGTGATTTGTTCTTTCTCAGTCAACCTCCCAAGATTAGAGAAAAGAAAGTATTCAGAACAAAAAAGAAGACTTCAGAAACTCCTCCTACTTCTGTCAAAGAAAGTACAACGCAGGATAAAACCAGAGTTGACTTACCGAAAAAAGAAAGAGTTGCAACTAGACAAAAAACAGCAACTTCGGGAACAAGACTAACTAAAGCTACTCCAGATGTTCCCAAAGGTGGTTTAGATGCAATTCTAGAAGAACTCCAAAGAGACATGGAGAACCTCAAAAATTCTAGGGCAAAATTTGTTGAAGTACAGAAAAATATTAAAACCGAATCTGAAAAAGACGGTGTTGTAGATCCTACAAATGAAAGTCAAGGAGACACATTTTCTAAATCGGAAGAAAATTCAGCTGAACAAACAGCGACTGAGGAACAGGATTCTGTTTCCTTAGATAAAGCTGACAGTCAAGTAACTAAAAAGAGTACAGTTCCTGAGGAAACAGATTCCAAATCAAAGGATAAGTCAATTGCACAAGAGGCACTTAGAGCGATTGCCAAGGCAAAACAGGAAGTTGCGGAAGAAGATGAGGCAGAGAAAGAAAAACAACTTATTAGCGAACCTTTAGCAGAAGGTCCATCCGATCCATTTGAGCTGGATGAAACTATCGATGACAAACCATCTGAAGACCAAGAGATTGAAGTAAGATCTATAGAAAAAGAATCATCAAATCCGCCGGTGGTCACGACAGACTCAAAATTGAGAGCTTTCAGGATCTGAAAGAGCAAGATAATGAGGTTTTAATTGATGTAAA
>JABSPG010000691.1 GCA_013214445.1 Ekhidna sp.
TATCCTCAAACTGACAAGTAGTTTAAACTATGCACTTGATAATCTTTCCACCCTACTCAGCACCATCAAGGAAAATATCAATACCATTGGCGCTTCATCTGAACAGATGCGCATTTCTGTCCAGGAAATGAGTATTGGAACTACTGAAATTGCTTCATCCACAAGTGAAATGAGTAGTGGAGCTCAAGAGCAAGTGAAGAAGGTCGACGATGCTTCAAATCAACTGGAGAATATCATGCAACTTTCGTCATCGGTAAGTGAACAAGCAGAATCAATTAATAAAGCTGCAAAAGAGGGTGTGACACTCAGTGATGATGGTAAAAACCAGATGACTCGCATGGATCTAAGCATCGATAAGATGAAAAAGTCATCCACTGAAACCAATCAATCCATCAAAGACCTGCTGACCAAATCAGCCGAAATTTCGAGCATCCTAAACTCCATCAAGGAAATATCAGTAGAGACGAACATGCTGGCACTAAACGCCGCAATAGAGGCTGCTAAAGCCGGAGACGCAGGAAGAGGTTTCGCAGTAGTAGCTGAGCAAATTAGAAAACTGGCAGAAAACTCCAATTCTTTCGCAACCAGCATAGAGTTTATGGTAAATGATGTTCAGAATTCAGTCACGACCGTAAGCAGTAAAATGAAAGAAATGGAGAGCGAAATACGGGAAACCGTGGGTGTCTCTGAGCACGTGATAAAATCATTCTCAGAATTATCCCACTCCTCAGAGGGAACCTATGACCTTTCCAAGGGAATCGTTGAGCTTACTGAAAAACAAACAGAGAGGGTTAGAGAAGTAGTGCAATTAATGGAAAGTCTTGTAGTAATTGCCGAAGAGTCGGCAGCAGGAACCGAGCAAATAGCAAGTTCTTCAAATGTGCTCAGTGCTGGTATGATTGAATATGAGGAGAAAACGCTAATAGTCTCTGAAATCATCGATCAGCTAAACCTAAAAATGATGGAATTCAAGCTGCAATAGTAGCGGCCTCTGAATACCCTAAGATTCGTAAAGTATTCAGAGGCCTCTATGTAAATTCTATTCGGATCTAAGTCCTGTGGCGGGATTCAAAATAGCAGCTTTCAATGACTCATAGCTGATCGTAGCAATGGCTGTTACAGTCATGAGTATACTCGCAACAGCAAAAACCACCCACCCCAAATCGATTCGATATTCGAAATCTACCAGCCATTCACTCATTAAGTAGTAGCTAATAGGTATGGATATAGCGAAAGCTATCAATATCAATTTTAAAAAGTTGAAGGTCAGCATTCTAAAAATCCGATTTATTGAAGCTCCCAGAATCTTACGTACGCTGATCTCTTTTCTTCTTTGCTCAACCATAAAAGCTGACAATCCAAAAAGACCTAGGCATGCAACGAAAATGGCAAGAACAGCAAAGCCTGTAAAGACATTTCCCGTCGTTGCAACATCCGCATACATTCTTTTGTAAGCTTCATCAAGAAAGGAAACGCGAATCGGCTGATTGGGCATATAGTCATCCCATACAGTGGTGATGCTTTCCAAGGTACTTTTCATGTCATCTGTTTTTACTTTTATGGGAATGATTGAGCCATTGGTCCCTCGTCTGAAAACAAGTGGCTCAATACCCCCACGCATCGACTCATAGTGAAAATCCTGTACCACCCCAATCACATTCCAGTCCAGCCAGTTCTGAATTCTTGCACCAATTGGTTCATCCAGCATCAGCCTTTCCGCCATCCGCTGGTTGATGATTACTGCATTGGAATCGCTTGCCAACTTGGCATCAAAATTTCTACCTTCCAATAGATTCATACCCATCGTTTCGAGATAGTCTTCTCCTACAATCCAGATCTGCGCACCCACTGATTCGTCTATCGCTTGCCGGCCTGCCTTCCAAAATTGATTCAGATCACGCTTATATCCAGAAACAGGTAGGTAGTTACTCACGCTCATACTTTTGATTTGAGGATTTTGTAACAATTCACTTTTAAACAAATCTTTTTTCTCACCCATAGTGCCCGCACCTTCGAGCAACACCACTTGTTCCTTGTCAAAACCCAAGTCTTTATTCAGGATAAACTGCATTTGCTGGTACACCACAATAGCTCCCACAATTAAAATGAAGGAACAAGCAAATTGAAAAACCACCATCACGCCTCTCAATTTTGAAGTCTTGGCTCCCCTACTGAGTTCTCCCTTCAACACGTCTATTGGCTTGAACGATGACAAATAAAACGAGGGATAAGCTCCAGAGATCAGACCAACCACTAGAATGAATCCAAAAAGCGCTGGGACTAACATCCACTCCCCAATAGGTATCGTTAGGGTCTTTCCCGATAGTATATTGAACCATGGAAGGAGAAGCCACGCTAGAAGCAAGCCAAGTATGGTAGCCAGAAAAGTAGTAAGTGTAGAGTCTG
>JABSPG010000692.1 GCA_013214445.1 Ekhidna sp.
CGGATACGTACCCTCCATTTCAATAGGATTTTGCGTAGCTATCACGAAGAAAGGCTTCTCTAACGGATAGGTCTGATCGCCCATGGTAATCTGTCGCTCCGCCATACATTCCAGCAATGCGGATTGAACTTTTGGGGAAGCTCGGTTGATCTCATCTGCCAGTAGAATATTGGTAAACAAAGGACCTTTTTTGAAGATGAAGTCTTTCTCAGCCTCATCGTAAATATGTGTCCCCAGCAAATCCATGGGCAACAGATCCGGCGTAAACTGGATCCGGTTAAAATCTGCATGTGCTGCTTTATCTGATCGGAAAATGGAATGAGCAAGTGTTTTGGCCATCACGGTTTTTCCTGCTCCGGGATTGTCTTCTAGCAAGATATGACCTCCTGCTATCAGGCAGGTAATTACCTGAGTGATCTGCTCCTGATGCCCTTTAATCACTTGTCCAATATTACCAATCAGCTTATCTGAAAGTGCTGCATTGGAAGCATGCTCTGTCGCCTCATTTTGTATCGAAGTTTCTTCGGTCATTTCTTTTTGTTTAGCTAATATTCAAATTAATTAAATAATAAAACCATCGGTTCACTTTCAGGAAGTTTACCAAGCGTTTTCCTGCCGGGAAGAACGCACGAAACTTCTCTTCGAAGGAAGGATAAAATTCTTGTACAAAAACCACTTCATCGGAAGTCAGCGCTTCATTGCTGTACTTGATTTTCAAGTAGATCTTCATCAACTCAGCAAATTGAGTACCGAGTAAAGCATCAACCGTTTGCTCTGCATAAACCGCAGGTGTAGTTGCCCCTCTGCCATGTCCCATCTGATTCATCACAAACTGGATCAGCGGATACATGGCGATGACTTGTTCCCTGTTTCCTTTCTGACTGCTGTACCTGGACTTGATGATCAAATAGTGAATGTATGGCGATAGCAACAGCGCTAGCACAATTAAACCTAAAAGCACAATTGCATAACTGATCCATGCATCCACCGCTTCCTGAATCGAGATTTCCTCCTCTTCCTCCAGTTCTTCCTCCTTTTCAGGATCGATTAAGATCTCCTGGATCAGAATGTTATCCGGTAGACGATCAATCAATTGCTGATCAGATTCCGAGCTTCGCTTGTCCCGCATCTTCTGTATTCGTAAATCAAAAGAAGTTACCACAGCGGTATCTCCTTTTTTGAGGTCCCTTAGGGATAAGGTGTCGTATTCAGCGATCACTTTGGCACTGGACGCATCCAGAACAAACGTCATCGGGTTTTCCAGCAGAATGGAGGTTTTCTTTATGACCATGAGGTCCGCATCAAGTGTGAGTGCCTTTGTAGCGGTATCCAAATGTTGAATAACGCCACGTGCCACAAACTGGGGTTCTACCGGAGGTAATGGTGGTGTCCGATCCGGCTGATTGGTTTCCTGGGCGTCTTCATTGCTGATAGTCAGGTCAAAATCTAGCCAGCCGTATTCAGGAAAGTACACCTGCGTCCAGGCATGTGCTTGATCTGCGTAAAACCAGTACCATCCCGGGTTGTTATGGCTTCTGTTCACGGTCAAAAACCCAACAGCCATCCGGGTAGGAATGCCCAGGGATCGAAGCATGAATAATGTAGCGGCAGCAAAGTAAGTACAGTATCCTTTTTGGGTGTTAAATAAAAAATTATTCAGCAACGATAAATCGGGAATGTTTGGATCGGTTGGCGATCCAGGCGTAAGCGTATAGACAAACCTTGGTTCTCCATTTTCATCTTTCGAGAAGAAGTAATCTCGTAGCGCAATGACTTTATCGATGGGTGTACCTGCATCTTTGGTCAGATCTTCTGCAAGGTCTGCGATCTTATCATAGACTCCTCCGCTAGGCATTCGGGTATAGTAATTTAGGTAGTCCTGCGCTACATCGTCATAATTCTTCACCGCTCTCAAGGTTCTAAACCGCTCTTCCTGAAATTGCTTTATGGAAGGATCGCGGGAATTGTAAACGAAATAGGCACTATTCAGGCTGGAGACCTCTGACTGTACATTGTAGGCAAACTTATATTGATCTCGAAATTCAGCTTCCACGGATATGGGCTGGCAAGCATATGCCGTGCTTGGAGCAACAAATACCTCTGGATCCAATTGGTTGATGTAGATCGTACTCTGCACAGGCTTGATCAACTTTTCCATTTTATCGTTTGTCAAAACACTGGTATCTATCTGCACATAGTAGTTAGGGATCTGCTTTGGATTTGGGAGGAAAAGATCATCCGCCAGACCTTTCGGATCCACTTCAAATCGCTCCAGCTCTTCATTGTACTGATTGAGGTGGTAGAGCGTAATGTATTGCGGGTTTGGGACATCATTCTCTAGAAAATTGTCCATGTAGGCGGTGAATAGCAACTCTTCGGATTGTCTCAACCTTGGCCGCAATT
>JABSPG010000693.1 GCA_013214445.1 Ekhidna sp.
TCGGCAGTAGCTTCTGTGGATGAAATTGAATCTTTTAGTTCTCTATGGTATGGGTTTAATACTTACAAGATTCGGATTAAGAATAAGAAATACTATTTCGTTACTTACTGGAGTAGAGAAGCAATTGAGAATGTCCTCTACCAAACTTAAAAAAGTACAGGATAATAGCTCTGTCCCTATTTCCAATACATAATGAGATTTTTCTATATGCTATACATTGCAAGTCATCAATCAGGGGTGTTCAAGAAGCAGGTAAAGTAGTTGTTCTCTTTCACGCTTTATTGCGTATTCTTGCCACATGTCGTTCCTGTCTCATGTAGCTGATCATTTACTTGCCAAATACGAAGGTCGCCTTGGCGATTGTACAGTGGTTTTCCCCAACAGAAGAGCAGGGTTATTTCTCAAAAAGCACCTTTCGCAGAAGGTTGAAAAACCTGTCTGGTCTCCCAGAACGTTGAGTCTGGAAGATTTCCTCTTTTCCCATTCAGGCATCAAGAAAGCGGATCAATTGACGTTGATATTTGAATTGTTTGAATCCTTCAAAGCGCATCAGGGACAGTCGGAGGGATTTGAATCTTTTTATTTCTGGGGAGAGATGTTGCTTCGTGATTTTGAAGAGGTGGATCATTATCTGGTAAACCCTGAGCAGCTGTTTACTTATGTAAAAGACGATCGGCAACTTGCCGAGGATTTCTATTTTCTGGATGAAGAGCAGGAAGCCATCATCAAAAAATTCTGGCAAGAGTTTTTACCTACTGCCACCAAGACGCAAGAACAGTTTGTGGAGACCTGGAAGATTTTGATGCCGGTCTATCGAACTTTCAAGGAACGAATCACTAAACAAGGCATTGGATACACATCGCATGTCTACAGGTCATTGGTTGATCAGGTAGATAAACTGACGATTGGAAAGGGGAAACCGCTGGTTTTCGCCGGATTTAATGCCCTGACTCCAGCAGAGGAGCAGCTGATAAAACACTTTGTGTCAGAGTTTGATGCTGATATCTTATGGGATATTGATGATTACTACCTCTCAGATGAAAATCAGGAAGCTGGGGATTTTTTGAGGAGGTACATGAAAGATCCCATCTTGGGAACGGACTTTCCTTCGCCATTGCCCAAGAGAGTCACCGCTCCGAAGCTGGTGGAGGTCACAGGTGTTTCTCTTGAAGTGGGCCAAGCCAAACTGGTGGGAGAGGAGATCGAGAAATTACTCAGCTCTGGTGTAAAAAGAGAGGAAATTGTGGTGGTGCTACCGCAGGATTATATGCTATTTCCTGTGCTGAATGCTTTGCCAGAGCAAGTAGACAAACTAAACGTTACCATGGGGTACCCCTTGAAGGATACACCACTGTTTGGCTTACTAGAAGCAGCGATAGAACTGCAAGAGCATGCCAATTTGTCCCCAGAGAATGGCCTCTCCTTCTACCATAAACCTACGGTCGACATTCTCAGCCATCCATACTTATATAAGGAGGACAAAAATCCGCTGGATAAGCTGATAAGTGAGATCAAAAAGAAGAACCAGATCAGGGTATTCCAAAAGGAAATTCAAAAAATAGGGTCTACTGTCCTAAACGTCACATTCAAACAAGTAGGAGAGAAAGATAGTCTTTGCAAGTACTTGCAAGAGATCGTAGAAGTGCTCGGAGAGCAGGTGGTGGAACGTTTTGGATTGGAACGGGAGTATTTATATCACTTCCAACAATTGCTTGCCAGACTAGACGAAATACTTGCGCTACAGACGGCAGCTGTAGATATTAAAACATTCAAAAGCCTTTTTCGAAAAGCGACTAGGTCTGTAAAGATTCCTTTTACGGGTGAACCTGTTGAAGGCTTACAGGTGATGGGTGTGCTAGAAACAAGAAACCTTGACTTCAAGCACATTTTGATGCTTAATATGAACGAAGACATCTTCCCAGCATCCCAAAAAGTCGGTTCGTTCATTCCATTTCGTATTAGAAAAGCATTTGAGTTGCCGACTTTTGAAACCCAGGATAGTATTTACGCTTACCTTTTCTATCGCTTGTTTCAGCACTCGGATCAGTTGTCTTTCTACTACAACATGTATGCAGACTTTGGAATGAGTGGCGAGCTTAGTCGGTTT
>JABSPG010000694.1 GCA_013214445.1 Ekhidna sp.
CTAATAGATTCTGTGATTAACCCGCAATACAGTGGAGGAATTAAAACTGTAATTTCAGCTTATTCGAAGGCCAATATAGATATTAGTAAACTGTATATGTGTTATGAAGCATACGGTCCACTCTATCCCTATTGGCAGTCAATTGGACTAATTTTACAGATGGCGAAGGGGGGGACCTGGGGTGAAAGTTGGATAGAGCTTTTTCCAAAGCCTGAGATGGATTTTTATCTAGATAGGAACTTCCGAGAAGGATGGTCGTATAATGACGTTTGGAAAGTACATTTCCCAAAAGGGATCTTCTGATGTTTCATATCGATGACATCGTTAGAAAAGTTTTGGTTGCAATCTACAAGAACGAGTTCTTGAGCAAAGAGCTATACCTCAAAGGTGGGCAAGCGCTTAGAGTGGCTCAGAATTTAAGAGAAAGGCTCTCTGCGGACTCAGACTTCTCGGTGGAGGGTAAGATTAAAGAAGAGGATCGTTTCTTTGGCAGCCTGAAGGAGTCTATCAAAAATGAGCTTCATTCAGATGGCCTTTACCTTATTGACTTTGCATTCACTCGAAAGCCAAAAATTAAATCCGATGGAGTTCCTGATTTTTGGCAAGGATGGGCCGTCGAGTTCAAAATGATTGAAAGAAGTGGAATCAATCTGAGTCCCGAAAGACAAAGTGCTTCTGCAATTGTGCCTGAGGGAAGTCCCTCCTCTAAGATTACAATAGATATTAGCGAAATGGAGTACTGCGGGGGCTTTGAAATCATTAAAGTCGAATCCGTTGACGTGAGAGTTTATTCAAAGCCTTTACTTGCTATGGAAAAGCTTAGAGCTATTTGCCAATCTCACCCTGACTACAAGCTGAAGTCTAACAACAATTCGAGAGCTAGAGACTTTTATGATATTGAGCAAATCTTTTCGAAAGTGATAAATGAAGGCTCTCATGATGAATTTTTAGAGCAGTGTAAAGAGCACTTACCGAAAGTGTTCGAATCAAAGCAAGTGCCTTTGTATTTAATCGAGAGAATTTTGACAGACGATGAATTCCTTGAAGTTCAAATGAAAGGCTGGGAGGAAGTACAAGCGACCGTAGGAAACTTGGATCAAGACTTTTCCTTCTATTTGCAAAACTTGAAATCAATGATGTCCAGATTGAAGAAACGAGACCGTTAAATTTGGCAGGTCTATAGAAATACACGGTAGTCAGTGTCAAATATCTCCGCGAGTCCTTCAGCAACTCTCTTTGAAACATTAAGATCACCCGTTTCAAGTTTTGATATCTTCCCTTGGTCCCATTTCATTCCAGTAATTTTATTCAATCGAATAGCTAGCTCTGTCTGACTGAGGTTTTCTTTGATCCGTGAGCCACGGATGACATTAGGTTCGACACCAATATCAGCGAAGAAGTCTTCGACGCTCAGAGACGGTTCCTCATCCTGCTCGAGTTCACTCACAATATGAATCAACTTCTTTTTGTAGGGCTCTAATTTAATTGCCTTACTCAAAAGCTTGGCAAAGCTACCCGGCGTAATGGATTTCCCATTCACTTCAATAGTCGATTTTGAACTTCTAGCGAGTTTAGTACGCTTCTTTTTAGTAGGGCGCGTTTTCTCTTGAGCCGACATAATAAACCTCTATTTCCAATCCTTTTTTGGTTTCTTTCCAACAAGCCACAAAACTGTAGGTAAGATGGCAGTGGTGTGAACCGTCTGAAAGTTTCGAATAGTTCGACCACTTCCCTTGCACTGGCCCTGTTGTCTTCAAGTCCTTCACTAGCCTCATGAGTAAGTCAGATATATCTTGTTTCTTTTTCCTGTCGAGTTTCTTTAGCTGCTTTGATTTCTTGAGACGTACCACCCATGCCATAATTAAGTATATGCTAAATTATAGTATATTTCAAGAGTGGCCGCTTCATAATGATCCATACCTTCAATCAGCATTTTTGAGTTAGCTGAATACACGTGCATAACATTTAGTCAGCATATCGTTATGAAACACAGAAATACATAGTAAATACAATTATTTACCCATTCTAGAAGTGTCCCGGGTGGAACAGTTTTGGCAATCTCAGAAAGCACTGTGGTTTAAAAATGGGGAATCATCAAAATGACTTACTTCTGGATTATTGCATCTTTCGCACTCTTCACGGTGTGTTCTTCTGTCTCCGCCCAGGTTGATCCAACATTGGTTCACCGGGGATTAGGGGCCGAGGATCTTGCTTCATTTAATCTCACAGCCGCAATTGAGAGGTTTAATATGAATTTAGGAACCCCGCAAATTCCCCAGTGTGATCATGATCTTGTCCAAAGAGGTTTGGCTCAGGCTTATGTTCACGAGGCAAAGATCATTGGGGACTCCGATACACGAACTGAGCTGGAAGGGTCTCGCTATCCTTTTGTTACAGCAG
>JABSPG010000695.1 GCA_013214445.1 Ekhidna sp.
ACTGGGACTCTACTTAGTACAGCAATGTGTCAGCAAACTAAATGGACAGTTAACCTTTACTTCAGCAGAGAATATCGGAACAACATTCGAGATAGATATACCCATCATTTGACGCTTAGAATCAAATGATCGCTACGAATAATCCCTCCTCGGTCTTCTCTACTTTTGCAAAACCTCCTTGTGTTAATTTCTTCACTGCCTTATCCCACTTCTTATTGGAAAGACTGGACTGCTCTTTTAATGAACTCAATTCCATGCTACCCTCCTTTTCTAACAACTCGAAAACCATTTTTTCATCCCCAGACAGTTCAGCTGATTTCGATTTTACTTCTGGTCGCATTTGAGGGAAGAACAGTACATCCTGAATTGAATCCGAATTTGTCATAATCATAGACAAACGATCAATGCCTAACCCTACTCCTGCGGTTGGGGGCATTCCGAACTCAAGCGCACGAAGAAAGTCTTCATCCAAAGTCATGGCTTCATCATCTCCACGCTTACCTAGCTCTAGCTGCTCTTCGAAACGCTCTCTTTGATCAACCGGATCATTGAGCTCTGAGTAGGAATTCATGATTTCCTTACCATTGCAAATAGCTTCAAATCTTTCCACAAGCCCCTCTTTGGAACGATGTTTCTTTGTGAGTGGCGACATCTCCACAGGATAATCAGTGATAAACGTTGGCTGTATAAGATATGGCTCACACTTCTCACCGAAAATCTCATCAATGATTTTTCCTTTAGCCATGGTATCATCTAAAGGCACCTCCAAGCTTTTTGCGGTTTCCCTTAGCTCTGCTTCGTCCATATTAGAAATGTCGATTTGCGTAAAGTGTTCAATCGCTTCAAACATGGTAAACCGCTTCCAAGGTCTCTGAAAATCAATGACATTATCCCCTACCTGCACCTTTGTTTCACCATGAATATCCATAGCCACTTTCTCGATCATCTCCTCCATGGTATCCATCATCCAGTTATAGTCCTTATAAGCAACATACAGCTCTACCTGTGTAAACTCCGGATTGTGAAACCTACTCATTCCCTCATTTCTGAAGTCTTTGGCAAATTCAAAAACCCCATCATAGCCACCAACAATAAGTCTCTTCAGGTATAACTCGTTTGCTATCCGCAAATACAGAGTCATATCCAAAGTGTTGTGATGTGTTTTGAATGGTCTGGCTGCAGCTCCTCCATACAATGGCTGTAAAATGGGAGTCTCAACTTCTAAGTAACCCTTGCCAGCAAGAAATTCACGAATCGAATTTACCAGTCTGGTCCGCTGAACGAACGTATCCCTGATCTCAGGATTTACAATAAGGTCAAGATACCTTTGACGATAACGCTGTTCAGGATCGGTAAATGCATCATAGGTTTTCTTATTTCCTTCCTCATCTGTTGCCTCTTTGACGATAGGAAGAGGGCGTAAGGACTTGGTCAGCATTTTTAATGCAGTCACATGAATGGAAATCTCACCAACTTCTGTTTTAAAGACATAACCATGAATACCAATGATATCTCCAATGTCCATCTTCTTTTTGAAGACTTCATTGTACAGCGACTTATCTTCTTCTCCGCAGATATCATCCCTTCTAATGTAGATCTGAATGCGACCACTTGAATCTTGAATTTCAGCAAACGAGGCTGAGCCCATGATTCTCCTGCTCATTAAGCGACCGGCGATTGAAATATTGGTGTAGTCGTTTGGACGGCTATCAAAATTCTTCTTGATGTGCTTGGCAGTCACATTGACATCAAAAGATTCCGCTGGATAAGGATCTATACCCATCGCCATAAGCTCCTCGCGAGATTTTCTTCTTTGGATTTCTTGTTCGCTTAACTGCATTTTCTTTTTTATTCTCTAATTCTCTTTTTCTGGTTGTTTCAGGACTTTCTTCGGCGCAATTCCTTCTTTACGAGGGTGAACTCCCTCCCACTCTGGCCAGCGATGGAAGTATTTTCTTCCGCTCTTCTAAACAAATAAGGAAGCACTTTCTCAACAGGACCATATGGGACATACTTAGCTACATTGTATTTCAAATCAGCAAGTTTGAAGCTGATGTTGTCGCTCATTCCTAACAGTTGTGCAAAAAATACTCTCTTGTCGTCATTGGAAATTCCTTTTTCGGCCATCAGTCGGACAAGCAAATTGCTGGAACTCTCATTATGGGTCCCTGCACAAATACCCATTTGATCAATATGATCCAAGCAGAACTGCAATGCAGAATCATAGTCTTTATCTACTCCTTCTTTTTTATCATGAATCGGAGACTGATATCCCATCTCTTCTGCACGATCACGTTCTTTTTCCATGTAGGCACCTCGAACTAGCTTGGCCCCAAGGTGATAGCCCTCCTTGTCAGCAGTCATCTTGGCTTTCTTCAAACGACCCAGTATATCATGACG
>JABSPG010000696.1 GCA_013214445.1 Ekhidna sp.
TGGGTTCACCGTATTTACCTCTTTTACTATTCTGCTGTCAAAAACGTAGCATTTTCCTTCAAAGTCTTCTCCTTCTGCCTCGAGCCCATATTTTATGATTCCTCCATGTAACTGATGGACGTTTTCAAAACCTTTTTCTAGTAGATAGGCGCTAGCTTTTTCACACTTGATACCTCCGGTGCAGTACGTTATGATCTTTTTGTCCTTATACTTTTCGAGTTCCTTGATCTTATCCGGGAAGTCACGGAAGTTATCAATATCTAGCGTGACAGCATTCTTGAATTTTCCGATCATATGTTCATAGTTGGACCGTACATCCAGTACAATTACGTCTTCAGATTCTTCCTTTAGTATTTCCCGAAATTCTGCTGGCTCTACGTATCTGCCAGTTTTTTTGGTGGGGTCTACATGATGAAGGGAACTGTGTACAATTTCTGGTTTGACTCGAACATGTAGTTTTTCAAATGCAGGTCGATCACTAGTATCAACTTTAAATTCAGTGTGAGAAAATCTCGGGTCTGAAGTGACAGCTTCCATATAAGCCTCGCATGACTCTTGAGTTCCTGAAACGGTACCGTTCAAACCTTCGGAAGCAACAATAATTCTCCCTCGCAGTTCAAGGTTGAGGCAGAGTGCGTGATGTTCTTCCCTGAATTCTTCAGGATTTTCAATTTTACTGTAACAGTAATAAAGTAGTACGTAGTGATTCTCCATGATAACAATTGCCCTGTTTCAGCAGGGTGTTATTTTCTGCAAAAATAGTTCAATGTTAAATATGCAATTTGCTGAATTCTCCTTTAGTATCTGTTGAGTATGCTATTTCATCTCAATAGCGGGATTTCCAAATAGTGTTTGACCTTTCTTTACATCACTGACGACTACAGAACCTGCTCCAATTCTTGCTCCTTTTTCCACTTTAACACCAGCAACTATGGTTACTCCTGACCCAATGAATACCTCATCTTCTAGTGTGACCTTTGCATTTATGATTGATCCTGCACCAATTTGAACGAAATCGCCTATTTCAACATCTTGCTCAATGACAGAACTAGTGTTGATAATATTGTGACTACCCATTGTCGAATCATTTGATAGGATAGCTCCAGCGTTGATAAAATTTCCATGTCCTATGCTAAAGGATTCCGAAATGTAAGCTGATTGATGAACTGCATTGACAGGCATCACTTTTCTGGTTTCAATCAGATATTCTACATACTCCTTTCTTAGTACATTGTCGTCTGTGGCAACAAAAGCCTCGCATTTTTGACCAATAAGTTTAGTGAATCCATGGTCATCTGTCCCTCCCAGAACTGAAACGGTATTAATCTCAGTACTATGTGTTTTTTCGTCATCATCGAGAAATCCATATACGACGATATTGTTTGAATTAAATATCTCAAGGGCCGCTTTTGCTAGTCCAGTAGATCCGAAAATAATTACCGGTTTTTCCATGTCTTTGTTCTATTGAGGCGCAAAATTAGCTATTTATTTAGCGCTTTAGAAGTCAGGTATCGAAAAGGCAGTACTGAAGAAATGATAAAAAGGAAGGGCATATAGGCGTTTTTGTATCTGACTAGAGAGCCGAAATTTGGCGTAGAAAGTGATAGTAATACGGCTAGTAATAGTATTGCGGATATTGAAGCTACCAGCAGAGGTTTATCAAGCTCTATTTTTTTCTTCAGTGCAATAATCAGTGACATTATTAGCAAAGAACCCAATATCATGTTTTCTATTTGATGAATCACTCCATAAGCTGGGATGGAATCATTAATGCTAGGTCGAAATAGCCCCGTTAGTAGTGCCTTGGGTATTTGAGAAAGAATACTACTCCAATCGTTACCTTCAATTAGTATTCCTGTATTGCTAGTATCTTTCGTTTTAGAGATAATCGCTTGATTATTTTCATACAAAACCCAGGGTAGGCGTTCAACATTTAGATAGGGGTGTATAAGCTGAGTTGCTGTCATTGCAGTGCATAGAAGAGCGATTCCAAGTAGGAACCCCCATTTTGTCTTGAATCTTTTGAATACCATGTGTGCAATCAGAATTCCTGCAAAAAAGATGGCCGCTATTGCTAAATAGTGCTTAATCTTTATGAGTACAAAGCCTGTTACAGCTATCATAAGTATGTTTTTCCAGTCGATTTTAAGCTGCTTGTATACCATTATGAAATTGGCCACTAGCACCATCAGTGCCGCAGATGCTATAGTGTCTTTCAGGATTCCGGAGGACCAGAAAATGATGGAGGGGATGAACAGTAGGGATATAATTATTGCCACTCTGTCAGAGGGAAAGTATTTTAGAAAAACACTTAGGCAATACCAGGAAGCCAGAAAACTAACGAATGACAACCAAAGTGAGGTAATCCAGTAAGATTCTCCAGAGATCCTCAC
>JABSPG010000697.1 GCA_013214445.1 Ekhidna sp.
CAATCTCTTGCAAAGCGATCGCCTCGTCTAAATCGAGCGTTGCTGGCTTATCACTTAAAACATGAATTCCATTTTCCAGTGCCAACTTGGCCGGACCGAAATGAATATTATTCGGAGTGGCAATCACCAAAAAATCCATCCTTTCATCCGCCGGAAGCTGCATCTCTGATGCAATCATTTCTTGGTATGTCCCATAAGATCTGTTGGGGTCAAGCCCAAGAGCTTCTCCAAAGGATCTCGAAATTGTAGGAGTTGCACTGAATGATCCACAGACCAAATCTATGCGTCCATCCAATCTGGCAGCCATTCTATGTACCTCGCCAATAAACGCTCCTGGGCCTCCACCGACCATCCCCATTTTGATACTATTCACAGGTACAGAGGTTACATTCCATTAAAGCAATCCAAAATTCCGAATTCATTTAACTCGTTTTTTTACAATTTTAAAGTTATAGGGGTATAATTAAGATGAATATATAAAGTGGTTACATCTAGGAGGAAATTCATAAAACGATCAAGCCTGAGCTTATTAGCAGCAGGAATGGCGACTACACTTCCATCTATTTCAATTATAGGATCTGCAGGAATTCAAGCAAAGAAAAGTCCATTCAAAATTTCACTGGCACAATGGTCTCTTCACCGAATGCTAAAGAAAGGAGACCTAGCTAATCTGGATTTTCCTGCATTCACGAAAGAGACATTCGATATTGATGCTGTAGAATATGTAAATCAATTTTTTAAAGACAAAGCGAAGGATAAAGCATACCTAAACGACCTTTTGAATCGCACCAAGTCGGAAGGAGTGAAAAACTTGATCATTATGGTGGATGGTGAGGGTAAGCTTGGAGAGCAGAACCAATCAGATCGAAAAAAAGCCGTTGAAAATCACTATAAGTGGGTAGAAGCAGCAAAGCACCTCGGCTGTCACTCGATTAGAGTAAATGCAGGAGGTAAAGGTTCTAGAGAAGAAGTGGCTACCGCTGTGGTAGACAGCTTGAGTGAACTATCAACTTTCGCTAAAGACTACAAGATAAATGTGATTGTTGAAAACCACGGAGGCTATTCCTCGGATGGTGGATGGCTTTCTGATGTGATTGAAAAAGTAAATCTTAACAATTGTGGAACACTTCCTGATTTTGGGAATTTTACAATTAATAGGAAAGAGAATCTAAAGTACGACCGATATAAAGGCATGACTGAACTAGCACCGTTAGCCAAAGCAGTGAGTGCCAAGTGCTACAATTTTGATACATCAGGCAAAGAAACTACCATTGATTTTGGTAAAATGATGCAGATTGTAAAACAATCAAACTACAAAGGATACGTAGGCATTGAATATGAGGGAAAAGAAATGAGCGAAGTGGAAGCAATAAAGGCCGCAAAGAAATTATTGGAGAAAACATTCGCTAGCATCTAAGGAAACATGAGAGGAATAAACTATACAAATTCACAACTAACCTTCTTAGTACTGCTGAGGTGGTTGGTTGGTTGGCATTTAATGTATGAGGGGTTGACCAAGATATCCAACCCATCATGGACATCCAAAGGCTATCTGGCGAGCGCCGATGGCTTATTTAATGGATTTTTTCATTGGATTGCCTCATCAGAAGGATTGAATAGCGCAGTAGATTCATTTAACATGTGGGGACTTTTCATTATCGGACTTTTACTATTGGTTGGCTTTTTCAGTAAATACAGCTCAGTTATAGGTGCCTTTCTCCTATTTTCCTACTACCTGGCTCATCCACCCTTGTTTGAACCATCCGTAGTACCCGTCGAGGGCAGCTATCTTTTTGTAAACAAGACCCTAATTGAAGCTTGTGCATTGGTCGTGATTGCGCTATTTCCTACAGACGATCGAATTGGAATTAAAAGACTATTAAAAAAGTAAGGATGAAGCGAAGAGATATAATTAAAGGCTTAGCCTCTGTTCCAGCGCTAGGATTATTCTCCTGGGGCTACTTAAAGAAAAAAAACGACGAAGAGCAGGTTAAAAAAGCCATTTTTGATGAGTTAAACATCAAAGCGAAAGCACCTACCACCACCGGATCTATGGATGGAAACACCATTAGGTTAGGGATAATAGGACCTGGGGGCAGAGGCCGACATCTGATGCGAGCCGCAGGGTTTGCAGAACCTGCATGGATCGAAAGTGCTAAAAAGAGGCTCAACAAAAATCCGAAAGATACAAGACTGAGAACTTTCCTAGATCAGGAAAATCTGAACGTCCAATTTACGGCAGTTTGTGATGTTTTTGATGTTCATGCCGATTTGGGGATGGCCGCAGCTGCAAGTGGTGTGTATAAACCAAAGAAATACAGTCGATACCAAGATCTTTTAGCAGACCCAGATGTAGACGCTGTAATTGTTGCTACGCCTGATCACTGGCA
>JABSPG010000698.1 GCA_013214445.1 Ekhidna sp.
AGGACATACCCTCGTGATTCCTAAAAAAGAGGTTGATTATGTGTTTGATTTAGATGATGAGACGCTTGCTGGGTTGTTTTCCTTTTCAAAGCGGGTTGCAAAAGGGATTGAAGAAGTGATTGATTGTGAAAGGGTAGGAGTCTCTGTCATTGGACTGGAGGTTCCACATGCTCATGTACATTTGATTCCTATAAATGCAGTCAATGACATGAACTTTAGTCAGATGAAGTTGTGTCCAACGAACGAAGAATTAGCTCATACGGCTAAGAAAATAGGTGAAGCGCTCGGGTAGTTGACGCACAATAAGTAAG
The DNA here is from genome assembly GCA_013214445.1 of Ekhidna sp. Classification (GTDB taxonomy): domain Bacteria; phylum Bacteroidota; class Bacteroidia; order Cytophagales; family Cyclobacteriaceae; genus Ekhidna. Next base: position 312 of record JABSPG010000698.1, read on the forward strand.
GTTTCATTAGTTATTTAACCCTGCCTGGATTATCAGCAATAAAAGATTTCCAGCTCTTGGCGCCTCCACCTCCAAAGACAGACTTTGACGAATAATGATGACAGATTGCTACAGCTAGTGCGTCTGTAGCATCTAGAAGTTTGGGAGCTTCTTCAAATTTTAGAAGCATTTGGATCATGTGGGCTACCTGTTCTTTGCTCGCATTACCATTTCCTGTTACAGACTGTTTTACTTTTTTAGGAGCATACTCATTAATTGGCATACCTCTATTGAGTGCGGCTGCCATAGCAACTCCTTGTGCTCGACCTAACTTCAGCATGGACTGGACATTTTTGCCATAGAATGGAGCTTCGAGTGCAACTTCATCGGGCAAATACTCCTTTATCAGTTCAGAAACCCTATCAAATATCTTCTTGAGCTTAATTTCGTGGTTTTTATACTTATTGAGGTGAATTACTCCGAATTGGATTACACGCATTTTCTCTCCTTTGCAATGGATTAAGCCATATCCCATTACATTCGTGCCAGGATCAATACCCAGTATGATTCGCTCTTTAATTGCCACCGATGCAAATTATAAATAAGCCTTTGAACTACCTCCAAAAGCCAGTTTTAAATCTGATCCTGAAGCTTTCTCTTTTTGGTTTTAGTAGCTTTTTTATTCTGCAGAAACTTGATGAAAGGTCTGAGGTATTGTCCATTCAGTCGTTTCCTGATCGATTCGCAAATATCTTCATTCTTGTATGCTTCATGATGATTGCTAATTGGTCACTGGAGGCGCTAAGGTGGAAGGTTTCTAGCCCTGACTCCCAAAGACGCTCTTTCAAAAATGCTCTTGAAGTAGTTCTTGCTGGTTTAGCATTGAATTGGGTACTCCCTTTCACCTCCGGAGATTTCCTATCTAGATTATCGCAGGAAGTTGACAAATATGCCGCGGTATCTGCTGTGCTTCTTAATAGGGCTGTAATGCTTTGTTTAACACTTCTGCTTGGTGTGTATAGTTTGGGGAATTCAATAGTAGTCGACAGTAGATTATTACTATTCATTTTGTTGATCTTTTCATTTATCTCCCTCCTTTATCTGTTCAAGAATCGAATACGGAGGTTTTTGAAATATTTTAAAGATCTATCCAATGCTGCATTAATTAATTTATTAGCTCTTTCGATCCTTAGGTATCTAGTTTTCTTTGCTCAATTCTACTTGATGCTGAGTGTATTTAATCCAGATTTATCTAGCAGTATATTGGTGTCTGGAATAGGTGTGATCTATCTTTCAAAGACTTTTCTGCCACTAATTGCAGGGGGACTAGGCGTGAGGGAAGCTTCAGGTTTATTGTTTTTTCAACCACATGTTGATGAACTAGCGATGATCATTATCCCAATATTTTTAATATGGATTGTGAATGTGGTTTTCCCATCACTTGTAGGACTAGGATTTATTTGGAGGTTAAAGCTTTCCTCAGATAATAAGGATTAAAATTGTGGCATGACGATATTCATTATCATAGTGACAGGTCTGCATGTATTAGCCTATATGTATCTAATTAAAGGTTGGATGGGTATTGGGGGTGTCCAGTCAAAAAAGCCGAAAAATTGCTTCTCGGTGGTTGTACCTGTTCGGAATGAAGAGAAAAATATCGTGGATCTTTTGAGTGATTTGGGTGATCAAAGTTATCCTTCTAGTCACTTTGAGATCATTGTTGTGAATGATTTCTCAGAAGATCGTACTGTTGATGTTGTAAATGAAATTCAAAATGAATTATCAATTTCCGTCAAACTGATCAACTTAGACAACAAAGACAAGACTGGAAAGAAACATGCTCTAACAGCAGGAATTGGTATAGCTAAGTATGATCATATCATCACCACCGATGCTGATTGCAGACTTGGTCGTAACTGGCTTGATGCTTACAACAAGGCCTTCGATGAGCATGTAAATATGGTAACGGGTCCAGTAGCCATTCGGAAGGATCACTTTTTTGCAGGTTTGCAGCAAGTCGAATTTGCTGGATTAATTGGCTTAGGAGCAATCACACTTTCAAAGGAAAACCCTACCACTAGTAGTGGAGCTAATTTAGG